>CAZAMW010000016.1:0-13182 GCA_964486265.1 uncultured Nitrosopumilales archaeon
GACTGCTCGCGCTCAGTTGATCAAGGAAATTCTCGGTTCCCCTGTCGGGTCCTTCTGGTTGTCGCGGCCAGAGACCTTAGAACGAATAAGGCTGTATGACTGCCGCACGCACCCCGAGCTCAAGCGTAAGAACCTCTTGGAAATCGGTCAGGAGATGCATCTGCCCCCGCTCGAGGCGGGTCTGGTTCTCCTGGCCGACGAGGGTAAAGGGATGCACTCCGTGGGACTAATCTGCGAATGGCAAAAACCAGAGGACAATCACATGGTCTTCAAGACCGAGTTCCACATGGTTGGTTCTGATGGAGCTGCACTCGCGCCGTACGGAGAGCTAGGGTCGTTCAAGTTCCATCCCAGGTCGTACGGGACATTCCCGCGCGTAATCCGGAACTACGTCATAGAGGAGAAGGTACTCACGCTCGAGGAGGCTGTCAGGAAGATGACCTCGTTCCCAGCGAGGAGGATGGGGCTATCGGACAGAGGATTCATCGGGGCGGGAGCGTGGGCGGACTTGGTGCTCTTCGATTATGAAGAGATACGCGCCAGAAGCACATTCGAAGAGCCCGACCTTTACCCTGTAGGAATCAAGCACGTGCTTGTGAACGGCGAGAGTGTTGTGGAGGGCGGCGAACACACTGGGAAGCTTCCTGGCACAGTGCTGAGGAACTCTTCGATGGGAATATCCTGAACAGCAGGTCTACCAACCCATCGGGTACGTGGAGAGGGGGACGACGCCGTCCTCTTGCACCAGGAAGTCGTCCTCAAGCCTTATCCCGGCGATTCCCTTGAGGTAAACGCCTGGTTCCAGGGCAAGAACCATTCCAGCCTCTATCACGTCACGAGACCCCGGAATCAGATACGGGCGTTCCCATGCGTCGAGACCGACCCCGTGTCCCGCATGATGCGGGAACCGCGCCCCGTGGCCTGCCTCTGTGAAGACCTTCTTCACAGCGCGGTACACATCGCCTGCGACGGCTCCCGGTCTCATCTTGCGCATACCAGCCTTCATCGCCCTTTGCACGAGTCTGTACAGGTCTCTCTGCTCCTTGGATGGATGCCCTCCCACGAGGAAGGTTCTGCACGTGTCCGCCCAGTAGCCCTTGGTCGTCGTCCACAGGTCGAGCACGAGTGTATCTCCTCTCTTCATGGTCAAGTCCGTTGGCGCTCCGCTCGGAAGGGCATCGATGCTCCTTGTTCCTGCGGTAAAGTCTCCTGAGAAATACTGGAAGCCACCCGCCATCTGCACGACCTTATGGTTCATACCGGCATAGAGGTCAACTTCTGAAAGCCCGGGCGTTGCCAAAGACTCGGCCACGGAGTAGGCGTAGTCAACGAGTCTGCAGCTCTTCTTGCAGTTTGCTACTTCGTCGGCATCCTTCACCATCCTCATTGACTCGAGCTGCTTTGAAATGTCGATGAAGTGCGACCCCGTACAGGCCTTGGCAACGGAATCTAGCACGACCTTCTGCAGATTCCACGACTCTACTCCGACCATGTTTGTACGCCGAAACTTCTCGAATATCGGTCCAATCACAGCAGATGCCTGAACGGGCTTGGCGACCATCCTGCTTCTCAGGTCGTAGTTCCTGAAAGTCACGACGTCGCCGCCTCTGAATGCCTTCTCAGCGTCTTTGGCGTTTGAATCGCCAGTTATCAGCACATCATCGCGGCTCCGGAAGAGGACGAGGTATGTCGGAACGACGGTGACTCCGGGATTGAAGAATCCGGAGAGGTAGTAGACGTTCTTCGGGTCAGATACTATTGCCGCATCCACGCCCATGCTCTCGAGGAGCGTGTGGAAACGGGCACGACGAGCAGAAGGGCTTCCCTTTTTGTCGGCCGCGCGATTCACTTGAATGTCTCGCTCACTATCGTGTTTGTTCTAATTCTCGAGATATATCCGTTCCTGTGCTCGTGGGTGCGGGCCAAAACGCCCTATTGCGACCGTCCGCGAGCGAGTATCTGCCACTGGACCTCGACGTGGTCGCCTCTCATGCCGTAGACCTTGTCGTACAGGTTCGTGGTCGTGGGAGCATAGAAGGGATAGAATTCCATTCTATCGCCCAATTGGAGCGTCTCGACACCTGATTTGAGATGACCGTGTTCTTCGGATAGTTCGGTCACTCGAATTCCACGGTCCTTTGGTAGCGGGAATGGAGTTCCATCGGCAAACGCCTTAAGACCGGCGTCCACTATCGCCCGTCCGGGTTCCGGCGTGCTCGTGACGCTGGTGAGGACGGTCAAGGCCTTCTTGAACTTCACACCTTCGACTGAATGGAATGTATCCATCACTGTGTAGGTCCCGGCCTGGACTTCCGTGACCCCCTCCATCTTGCTCGCGACACCATAGGTATTGGTCCCTGCGGTGCTCACGATTTCACACTCGAAGCCGTCTCTCCTTAGTTGCTTGGCCGAGTCAACGAGCTGGCGTACGCTCCTCTTGACGAGACGCGTTCTCTCCTCGAGAGAAGCTACGCCCTGCAAATGTCCCTCGTAGCCCATTATGCCAGCCAGCTTCAGATTATTGAGTTGTCCTATCTTCTTCGCGAGCAAGGAAACAGGCCGTCTAGGCTGAACGCCGGCCCTCTTGAAGCCTACGTCAATCTCGATGACCGCGCCTACCGTAGACCCTCGCTCCCTTGCTGCGTTGGAGATCTCTTCGGCGTTCTGAAAATTGTCGATGGCTACCATTACGTCTGTATGTCGAGCAAGGCCAGCCAGGCGGTCGACCTTGGACCGGCCAACAATCTGGTTGGCAATCAGGATTCCCCGGACGCCTGAGGATGCCATCACCTCTGCCTCCCCGAGCTTCGCGCAGGTCACGCCTACGCTACCGGCGCGTATCTGCTTGTGTGCGATGGCTGGAGTCTTGTGGACTTTGATGTGCGGACGGATGGCGCAACCGGTGCTGGCCAGGTCCTCCCTCATCTCGTTGATGTTGGAGTCCAGCGCGTCCAGGTCCACCAGAAGAGCTGGTGTGTCTATTCCGTCCTTTTCCATGGACTCATCTCCTTCTCTCGAACTCGATGGCCTTCTGGATTGATTGTCTGAGCGTCGACTCACCCTTGTAGCCCAGGTCTTCATAGAATCTGCTGCAATCCATATCTAGGCCAGAGGGACCGGCGACGTTGAGAGCCGATTCTGTAGGTCGTTCCCTCCATGTAGCGTTGATTCTTGCTTCAGGGAGGACCTCTTTCAGAGTCTTCAGAAATTCCACGGGGGTGAACGGTTTCTCGGTCCCCACATTGTAGAGTCTTCTCTTTATCTTCGCTTCGTCGACTGCCCCCGCGTAGGAGAAGATGTCTCCCAAGTCTTCGACATAGACCCATCTCAGCGGAGCTGTAGGATAGCAAAAGTCAGCGGAGAGCGTCACTTCTTCTCCATGGGCGAGTTTGCGTAGCATTTCGTTGAAGGCGCCTGTAAAGCCTACGTAGCGCCCCGGACCCCAAGTCGCGGCCAACCTGAGTCCAAGGGTCTTTACGCCGAACTTGCTGTAATAGTGCTGTCCGAAGACTTCGTTCATTACCTTCGTTGCAGAGTACGGGTCGTTAGGGCAACGTGGGATGTCATCCTCGGACACAGATGCTGTTTCGTAACTCTCCGGCCTTCCGTAGACCGCTGAGGAACTCACATAGACAATCCTGCGTAGGTCGGTCGTCCGTCCTGCCTCGAAGACGTTGGTGGTCCCGAGACAGTTCACGGTCGCAGACTTCAAGGGATTCTCCCTCGACTCGAGAACCACGATTGCGGCTAAATGATATACGGTATCTACCTGGTACTCCTTTATCGTCCTTACGAGCGACCCGAGGTCCGTGATATCCCCCTCGACGAGTCGGACCTCCTTCTCGAAGTCTCGGATGTTCTCCATGTTGGGCTTGGCGTCGAAGACTACAATCTGTTGTTTTTGCCGGAGCAGGCTTCTGCACAAGAAACTTCCAATCTGGCCGGTTCCGCCCGTTATCATTACTGCCAATGGATGCTCAGGCGTCCCCGATCACTGCCACCGCCTCCACTTCTATGAGATACGCTGGGTCGGCGAGGGCTGTGACCCCTATGAAGGTACTGGCCGGAGGGGCCCCGGACGAAACGAACTCGTTGCGTACCTTCCTGACGATATCTACTTTCTCAGGCTCCGTGGTGTAGGTGTTCAGTTTCACAACTTCCTTGAATGAGGCTCCCTGTGACTTGAGGATCGCTATAAGGTTCGAATAGACCTGGCGCGTCTGGGTCTCGATGTCGCCTTTACCTACGATACCGCCCTTCCGGTCGATAGAAACCTGCCCTGAGATGTAGAGTATTTTCTTAGGACCGTCGACAGAGACCACTTGCGTGTATCCTGTCGGTACCACAACGTCTTCTGGATTGATGAATGATACATTCGTCATGAACGCATCAGTGTATGATGCGAATAAAAGAACGTTCGTGAGAGGCTCACGGCGATGAGTTCCGCAAAGACTTTCTGACTGCGCCTCCTCGGGCCTCAACGTGAACAGGGTCGACGGGTCATTTGTGAAGAAGCTATTCGGCGCAGTGGTGTTGCTTCTACCGATACTCAGCTTCGGCTCGGTGATAATGTGGTTCTCGGTGTATCCAATCGACCCGAGTCCGTCTTTCGAGGCATCGCTCGCCAATCCTTTGGGTCTGATTACTTCGAACTTTGTGTATGATGGAGCTGTCAACGTCGAGAATATCCTAGCATCGTCGGTGTTCTTGTTGATAGTCTGTCTTTACTATCCACCAGGAGTTCGGAGTTTAGTCGTCTATCTACTGCCGTTCGTCACGGTGGGAACCGGAGGTCTGGCCGAGCTCACGGCAATGACTTCGGCATACGCGAACCTGCGCATCTGCTATCTGTCGTGTTCGTTCTATGGTATGTCGGGTGTGGCGAGCGCGGCCATAGGTTTCACAGGTGCCTGCTTTTTGGTCTCATTCGGTCTCATCGTCCTTCGGAAGAAGGGGAGACTCGCTTTAGCGGAGGAGAGCAACCTGTCCAGGCTGACGGCTGCGCGAGGTCAGGTTGTTTTAGTCTTTTCTTTTGTCGTCTACTTGCTGCTGCTACTTCTCTTCTCGGGTCTGCTTGTGTTCCCGGTCACGGAGATTGGTCATCAGACCGTAGGCGGCGGCTCCTCCAGTGCTCCGGCTATACTGATTCAGACGCCACCGGCAGCATTTGTCCACTCTGCGAGCATCATTTACGGCTTCGTGCTCTGCCTAACCATCTTGGTCATGGTGAACCGTCGTCATCAGATTGTTTCCCTAGGTCGGTCGTGACGGACTCAGGGGATGGACTTCCTATTCTGGCGGTATCTGCTTATAGACGAGCGAGAGGTCGAGTCCCTTGCTCTTCCTGTAAGCCTTAACGATGTAGTAGAACGGGATGCCACCCAAGAATATCCCGAATGTCCATGCGGTGGGCCACAGGGGAAGTCCACCCTGGAGTGTCGGAATCAACTGCCCGAAGATTAGAACCCCTATGATTGTCACGAAGGATAGGGTGCCGATTAATGCGATGACCGGGACACCGACTATCTTCCTCGTCACAGATGATGGAGCCGTTGCGAAAATCTCCTTCTTCCTCGTGATGAATATTCCGGAAAGCGAGCCTACTCCCCAGATTATACCTGAGAAGATAACTCCGACTCCGCTGATGATTCCGAAGATTCCCGTAGCGTAAATGGAAATCACAGCGAAGACTTCTGCGATTCCAGCCACCAGTATTGCCGAGTAGACGGGGGTCCTGAACCTGGGAGAGACATCGGCGAACTTCGACGGAAGGAGTCTATCGAAAGACCATGCGAATATTTTACGACTAGTTCCCATCAGAGACATTGTCGCCACGAAAAGAGCTTGTAGAGCAATCAGACCATAGACTATCGCTATCACGACGGGGTTCCCGAGTATGGGGACCGCGAGGTCGAGGAGAGTTCCCTGTGTTGCCGCCACCGGGAGCTTACCCTGGCTTCCAAGATAGTTGAACGCGTACGAGAAGTTCAGACCGAACGTGTTCATCGAAACGATACCCACAACCAAGAAGAGCACTATCATTACGATTTGGCCCCCCACGATGGAGTAGAGGAACGTCCTGTTCGTCTTCCTTGTCTCTCCACCAACGAACCCCGCCCACTGAGGTCCAGCGAGCCAATAAATCAGGAAGCTTGTTCCGTACAGAGAGATGCCCGTGAATGCAGGCGTCACGTATGCGGCGTTAGTCGCTGCTGTTGCAGTGATGGAGCCGTAGTCTATCTTGTAAAAGTTAGTGAAGATCGAAGGGTAGGCAGAACTGGACACGAAGGCAGTTGCTATCACCACTCCAACGACCGCAATAATCGCACCCATCACGACGATTGACTGGGTTCGCATGTACATCTTGGTCCTACCGATGAGGAACACGAGAGTGATGACGGCCAGTACCGTGGCGATTATGAACTCGTTGTTGGGAACAACCAAGCTGGTTCCAAAGGAAGTCAGGCTTGGATTATTCAGCATGAACCCTTCAATTGACAGCATGTCGGAGAGCAACGAGAGGGCGATTACAACGAACACTGGAAAGACGCTGGGAAGTATCGCCACATAGAGGAAATCGGTCATGAAGCCTACGGCCGGATGGATGCTCCGCGTGTTGAACACGTAGTCTCCACCACTCCTCGGAAATGCCATCATGAGAAGGGCCCAGACCAGTGCGAGTGCGATGAACGGAATCGCCATGACTGCGATGGTGCTAAACGGGTTATCGTTCGGCGCGGTGAGCATGAAGGATGAATAGAACAGGTAGATTGCGACCATGCCTACGCCCGTGATTCCCACACCGAAACTATCGAGCGCCGAAACATCCCTTACAAGACCGGTTGCCTCCCGGACGAAGACGCCGGAGTTCTTGTTCAAGTATTAGATTAGGTTATATCTCTCGAACGTATTTAACCTTGATGAGAATAGCCGCTCTATCTTTGGTAGCTGCAGCCGTGAGAACTCTAAGACTAAGCTATGATTGGTAATCTTACCGGTTTGTTGGTCCTGTAGCACTCGAGTGCGGCGAACGCAATCTCTTGGGTGCGAATTGCGTCTTCAAGATTCGCGTGAGATTCCCTCTCGTTGATTATGCATTCCACAAAATGGTCCATCTCGCCCTGGAAGGGGTGATGAGCGACATCTGCGCTATCCGGAGGTATTGATGGGATGGTGACCCAACCCTTCTGGCCGGGGAACTTATGCGACCACACGCGGTTGTCCTTGACCGAACCCTTGTTGCCGAATATTTGGAACGGAAAGGCATAGGGCATTATCGCACCTAGGTTGGTCGCAATCTTTCCGACCTTTCCCTTCCCGAACTTCACCAGCGCGACTTCAAGATCCTGGTACTCGAGAGGTTGCTTGGTCCTGTTCCATCTGTTGGTGAAGTAGTTGAATTCCTCATCTAGGTCCTTTCTATAGCCCCCTGAGTAGGCGAAAACCTCCGTCGCATTGGCTGACTTGTACTTCCCCTGCCCTGCGAACCATCTGACCGCATCTATGGCGTGACACCCCCCAGATTGGAATGCGCTTACACCTGTGGATTTCTTGCGGGCGTCGTCGTAACCCGACCACCAGGAGGCTATGTTATGCTGATAGTCTGCTTCCACATACTGAACCTCGCCGATGGCATCGTCTGCGATCATGCTCTTGACCGTCTCGAACAATGGATTCCATCTAAGCACGAAGCTTACGACGGTCTTCACTTTCGCTTTACGGACAGCGTCCCGCATCCTCTTCATATCCCTGACTGAGTTCGCCACAGGCTTTTCTAGGGCGATGTGCTTTCCAGCCCTAGCGGCTGCTATGGTGTTCTCTGCGTGAAGGTGCGCAGGAGTACAAACGGAGACGATATCCACGTCGTCCCTCTCGAGGGCCTTCTCGTAGTCGGTTGTCACATAGACATCTTTCAGATTGGCTTCTTCTGCCCTTTTCTTCGCGCTTTCGAGTTTGCGACTCGAGATGGCTACAACGCGAGCGTGAGGATTGTTCTGAAAGGCCTTGATGTGCTGAGTCGAAACCCAACCTGCGCCATGAATCAGGACTCCGAGGCTCTTCGACATACGATATGAAAGTCCAAAAGCATATTTATGCTTTGGACATTAGTGGCAAAAGTGCCGGACGTCTTGCGTGCCTCCTTGGAGGGCAGTGTGAAGGGGATGCAGACGGTCGTCCTGGAGAACGACCTGGTCAGGCTTGTCGCGCTCGCTGGCAAGGGCTCCGATATCACGGAGCTGGTCTACAAGCCCAAGGATATCGACCTGCTTTGGCACGCTCCTCCTGGGTTAAGGTCGCCGTCGGAGTGCGCTTCGTTGCTGGGAGCACCGGAATCGGGTTTTCTGGATTACTACGGCGGTGGATGGCAAGACCTTCTGCCCACCATAGGTTCTGGGCCGACGAAGCTGCACGGAGCGACATTCGGGTTACACGGTGAAACCGGCGTCCTCCCATGGCACGCCGAGGTTCACACCAAGGCAGCGATAGCCGTTGCCTCCCTGAGTGTGACGGGTGTGAGGTATCCCTATCACCTAGAGAAGACGGTCACGCTGGATGGAAATGAGATAAGAATTAGCGAGAAACTGACCAATACCAGCAAGCAGACTCTAGAATACTATTGGTTGCAGCATCCTTCGTTCGGGGAACCGTTTCTGGAGCCTGGTTGTATAATCGAACTCCCCGAGGGTAGCATGGCGATGAACATCGCATCGATCAACAGTAATGGCAGGGTCGCAGACGGCCAATTCGAATGGCCGAACGTTCGCGCAAAGGATGGCAGTACAATCGACCTCAGTCTGATACCGCCAAAGAGCGTGATTGCTGAAGAAAGCACGTTCATCAGGGTGAGGCAAGGTTGGTACACCCTCACCAATCCCAAACTGAGCCTTCGATTGAAACTCGAGTGGGACGCATCTACATTTCCTTGGGTATGGTTTTGGCAGAACTACTGGGCGCCAGACTATCCCTACTACGGAAGCGCATGGAACGTCGCTATTGAGCCTGCGACGAGCCTTCCCACAATCTTGGGCGAACTGGCCGCCAGGGACGCCCTAATCTTGAAGGGAGGTCAGGCCAGGACGACGGAAATCAAGGTTAAGATTAGTACGACATAGTGACGCTGTAACCTGATGCGGCGCTCGGCTTCGAAAGCTTTTTTACGCGAACGGAGTGTGTACCGCGTTGCTTCGGGGAATCAAGGGCAAATCGGCCATTGTGACGGGTGGAGGGAGAGGAATCGGCTTTGCGATATCTGAGAGACTTGTTGCTGAGGGGGCGCGAGTGGCAATAGTGGACCTGAGCGAAGAGTTGCTCAACGACAGCAGGTCAAAGTTGTCCAAGTCAGGCGTTGAGCTGGTTGGCCTAAGGTGTGATGTTTCCAAGGAGAGTGATGTAGGCTCGTGTGTCGAGCAGGTAGCCGCGAGATTCGGTGGCGTGGACATATTGGTCAATAATGCCGGGATTACTGGCATCACAAAACCTCTGACGGATGTGAGCGAGAAGGAGTGGGATGAGGTGATGGATATCGACCTCAAGGGTGTGTTCTTGTTTTCCAAGGCGGTGGTTCCTTACATGTTGAACCAGGGCTCAGGGAGCATCCTGAGCATGGCATCGATTGCAGGGAAGGAAGGCAATGCGAACCTGGTGCCCTATTCGACAGCCAAAGGTGGTGTGATAACCTTCACCAAGGCGCTCGCCGAAGAAGTTGTGTCCAAGGGTATTAGGGTCAACTGCGTCGCGCCTGCGCTCATCGACACCGAGCTTATCAGGGCATGGCCGCCTGAACAGAGACTGCGTCTCTCGAACAAGATCCCGATGGGGCGGCTCGGAAAACCGGAAGAGGTCGCAAATGTGGTCGCTTTTTTGCTATCCGACGAGGCCTCATTCATCACCGGCCAGTGCATCAACATAGACGGGGGCAGGGGCAAGTACTAGGCAGCATTCGACGGTCATTTGAGGGCTAGCGGATTCCCATACTTCTCGGAGAACGCCAGCTGCTCCAAGGGTTTCCTGTTCTTTCTGCCAATAATCTTCTTCGCTGGATAGCCGAAGCCGACGACCACCTCAAGATCGAGGTCGACCGGTATTCCGAAATCCCTGCGCATTTCGCCCTCGTTGAAGCCGGTATACAGACGAGAGGCGACCCCGAAGCTCCAAGCTGCGAGCTGCATGTCCTGCAGGGCACGCCCTCCATCGATGCGGCTCCCGGGAATCCTTGGGTTGACCAATATCGCGATGGCGAAATCGGCATTCGCGACCCACTGGCCAGTTGTACTGTCTGCGGCTAGTCTCTTCAGGTTGGCTGGGTCCTGAACGAGTATGAATCTCCAGTGCTGCGTGTTCATAGATGAGCCAGTGAGTCTTGCACTCTCCAGTACCTTCCTCTTGATTTCATCTGGCACGCGCTTCGAAGAATATTCACGGACGTCCAGTTTAGTGGCAATCGTATCGAGAACGTCCAAGAGTAGTCGTATCGCCTCGCGTACGACCCACTTACTTTAGGTTTATCGTGGTGCTCTGCAGTTTACGCTTTCTCATACCCGCACCAGTCGAGGACCGTCAATGCGATCCCCTTTGCCGCGTCGACAAGCTCTGATGTTTCTACATATTCGTTGAAGGCATGAGCGACTAGGAGGTCACCCGGTCCATAGATTACCGACGGAATGCCTTTCGCGTCTAGAAAAGCTGCATCACATACGGCGGCGAACCCTTTGACCACGGGGCTCTTGCCGGTGGCTTGCCTGTGAGCTGTCGAGAGCGTACGGACGATGGGGTGCCTGACGGGAATCTCGGCTGAGGGCCAGTTCAGCATCCACTCCAATCTCGGGGGATGGGAACGAAGCCATGTGTCTCTACTACAGACGGATTTCAGATAGGCTTGGAGTTCGCGCTTGACACTATCATACGATTGTCTAGGGTGATAGAATACGCAATAGTCGATTTCGCAATAGTCCGAGATGATGAATGGCACCAAAACGCCCGTGGGACCCGCCTTCATGATGCCGGGATGGATGACGAAGTGTCCAGGCTTGAACAGGGGGTGCTTCTTCGAGAGACCCCACTGCTGCTCGAGCTCCTGCAGCGCTTCTATGACCTTCACTCCTTTCTCAAGGGCGTTCACGCCTATGGCATCTCCTCCCCCTCCGGCTCTGAACAGCTCGTCCCTAACTGAGACGTGGACGGGCTTACCCTCGATATGGATCTTAAACCAAATCGCTCCCGGAGTAACAGGGACTACCGCGAGCCGGACCGGAGGAGCCGTCGGCTCAGTGACTATCGCCGCATCGGCCCTGTAACCCGCTTCCGTCACCGCATCGACTCCGAGGTCATGGGTCATGCTCTCTTCTCCGACTACGCTCTCGATTATCACATCTCCCTTGAGACGATAGCCTGCTGCTTTGATTGCCTCTACAGCTTTGATCATTGCAACGATGCCTCCCTTCATGTCTGTAGAGCCTCTTCCATACAGCTTTCCGTCGACTATCCTCCCGCTGATAGGGTCGCCCCACTTCCATCCCTTGAGATCGCCGAACGGGACAGTGTCGATATGACCGTTCAGAATCAGCGAACGACCTCCTCCGGTGCCTTTCAAGATACCAGCCAGATTGGCACGCTCTTTCGCCTTCTCTATGAGAGCGGTCTTACATCCAAAACCCTCTATGACACCCTTCAGGACAATGTTGTTCTGCTTCTCACCTCCTAGGACCTTTTCGGCCTCGACGCCAGGATACAGAGGATTCACACTTTGTATCTTGACCAGCTTCGCGGTCAGGTCGATAATCTCATTTTTCATTCCGACTATCTCCTTGAGGACTTCGGACCGTACGTTGCTGTCTATCAGGTTCTTCAGCTCAGCACATTCTTGGGTCCCGCGGATATTTAACCGAGGTGCGAAAACGCGAATTCAGCTTATATCGGTCCCGTTGCGAAGCTGTCTTCATGAAGAAAGACGGTTTCTCCATGAAGAGATTGGAGGAACTCCCAAAGTATGAGGTTGAGGGCCAATCAGTCCTGCATATCATCGGCTCGGCTATCGATGCAGAATACATGGCCATGTCCATAGCCGTAATGAAGCCTGGCGAAAAGATACTGAAACACAATCACAAGGAAGCGGAGGAAATCTACGTTCTGTCGAAGGGCAAATCAACAATCATCGGTGGAGACAAGAAGGTGCATGTAAAGGCGACGACGTTCTTCCGCTTCCCTCCAAAGACGCAACGCGAAATCATAAACGACTCTGATGAGGACGCGACTTGGATCTTCATCGGGGCTCCTATAGACGAATATCTTGAAGGAAAAACTCATGCGCCTCCGCCGAAGAAGAACAAATCGCGGCATATGGCTACAAGATAACGAAGTCGAGTAGAACTAGCTATGCCGTCGAGCCTTCACTCACCCGTCACTTTACTGTTGTAGGCTCAACATATGCTAGATATTACATCTGAATGCAGGACAATTGTAAACTTATGCCTAGAACATTTATAATGAATGTATCAATCGGGTATACTGTTGAAACAGATAGAGGCGATAATCAGGAAGGAAAAGTTTCCTGATGTCGACCGTGTTCTTCGCGAAATAGGAGTCAGAAGTCTAACCGTCTCGGAGGGATTTGGTAGGGGCAGGGCTAGAGAAACTGAGACAATCAACATCAGAGGAAAATGGACCTTTACTCATGAGCACATTCATCGTACCAAGATTAGCCTGGTGGTCAAAGACGAAGACGTAGAAAAAGTGATAGATGTGGTGGTAGCTAATGCGAGCACAGGGTCGGTTGGGGATGGTAAGGTATTCGTCATCCCCATCGAGAAGGCCATGGATATCGGTTCAGGTAATCCTGGTGACGAGGCTGCTTTCGACCTTAAGTCCAAAGCCTGAGGCGACCAGGTAAACTCTTCTACGTTCCGAGGGATTGATTACCAGAAGACCGCCTTTCTAGGGTGTATCTTGATTATGGGTGATTCACCCTCCTTCCATGGGTTGTTCCTATAGTATTCGAATTTGTAGTACAATATCTCTTGTAGTCGCAAGTACTCCTTGCCCCGCTCGAGTATCTCGCAGCTGCCTTGGACCATTATGCCATCGTTCGGTTTGTAGTCGTCAGTGACCAGCGCCGCTTCATTGTTCTCTCTAAGATTCTTTAGCTTCTTCGTGCCATAGTCGACAGCTATCACGACGTCTTCACCG
>CAZAMW010000017.1:0-12977 GCA_964486265.1 uncultured Nitrosopumilales archaeon
GGCGCCGGCATCGTTGTTGTAGCCATCTCAACCTTCATCTTCTTTCCGGTGCAGTACGTCCTAGGCCTCGTCCTCATAGCGGTCATAGCCATCGTCCTGGCGGCGGTCGTGGTCAACGGCAGGAAGAGCAAGTAGCTTTCCAGTATCACAAAGCCAGATATATTTCATAATAAACAGACGGGGCATGAAGTCGGACAAAGCAGGTGTAAGCATATTCGTACCCATGGACATCTGGCAGTCGCTCACAGAGATTCGTTCACAGCTGGACTCGTACTGTCCGGGCGCCCCGACCCCGATAGAGGAAGCCCTGCGCGAGATCAGTCTGCACTACAAGAGCTGCGCCAAGACGCAAGAGGACATTGATGCGTTCTGCGAACGGGCGAAGGCCTGGAAGCAGCAGCGGTAACTGGGCCGACGCGTCAGCCCAGCGTGTCGTTCCTCGTCTGCTCGTCGAGCTTGTTGTTCAGAGAGACTTCATTGTCCATTATCTGTCGGTTGAGGAGCTCGTAGAGCGCTACGGCGTCCTTCACTTCCTGAGCGGCGGCGTCGTTGCGCAGCTCGTCGACGTCCCCTGGGGCCCTCGGCGAATTCAGGACGTAGCATGCCCAGTCGAAGAGCTTCCGCTTGTTCTTCTCCATCAGTTCATTTCTCTTGGTCTCGAGTTCTGAAATCTGTCCCCGCAGCTTCTCGATGACTTCCGAGTTCCTGTCGCCCGCCACCCACGATTTGGTCAAAAGGGACGTCCATCACGCGCTGGAGCAGGCCTGCACTAAAAGTAGCGCGCTGTCCCTGAATCTAACGTCTCTGGCCTGCTTGGTAGCTCTGGTACTTCGGCCTGAACTCGAAGCCGCACCTTACGCAGGTACGCATCCCGGGGACGTCGGGGATGACCTGTCGCGTACGACATCGAGGACACTCTACCGAGTCGTGCGCAGCGGGGATGTTTGCGCTGTGCTCAGCGCGCACCTTGTCTATGGCGTTCTTGTAACTGTCTCTATTCGACCTCAAGTGGGCAGGCCACGATTTGGCTCATACAATAACGTTGGGCTTTGGACTAGAACCCAGGGTCTTGAGCGGACGCGCGTGCTGCTCTGGATTGACCCACTCGACCTTGAGGTAGTCCGCTATCTCATCCATCGTCATCACGATCCTCTTAGATTACCCGGGGCTCGCTGTTCTTCAGGTGATGGGCGCTGATGAGCAGATGACCGTCCTCATCGCTGACGCTCATGTACCCGAACTCGGCCTTCAAATTCTTGAGGACGCGTCCGGCATCCTTCCCGAATATAGGCTTCGAAGCCGCGGAAATAGTCGGTAAAGGGAAGCAGCGCCACGGGGGGCCGCGCGCTCCATCTCCATCACGAGTTTCGCGTCTTTCAAGGGCCGGCCGCGAGACCATCCAGCAGAGATGAGGCTATTGTCCGTTCTGTCGAAGCCGCTGGCGCGATGGCGAGGATGATGAGTCCGAGGCCGAGCAGCGCGAACGAGCCGTTCAGCGCCGGATTGTCGTATCTGAAGTGCGCGATGACCATCCTGTGCTTCCAGTAGTACACCCCTGCCTGCGTGAGGCTGTCCAGAAAGAGGTGTCCCAAGGCAACGAGCGCTCCCGCGACGGCCCATAGCATGATCGTCTGTACCTCGGTCTTCGACGAGGTCAGCCATGCGAAGATGACGACCGATACGAAAGAGATGGAAGCACCCCAGAAAGGAGCCGTGAACACCGAATGCGTCAGCCGCGTGCGCGATGGATGTCCGCGGTTCGAGTGTCCGAGCAGATCGATGGCGTAGTTCACGGAGATGGAGAGCCACACACTCGCGGCACCTGCGGGCCAGGTCAGGAGCCCGAGGACGGAGAGCGCGTAGAGCGAGGCGCCTGCGGAGAAGACGTAGTGCGTGAACTCCTTCATATCTCCAGAAGTTCAGGGTGTTATTGAGCGACACCCTCCGTGAGGTAAACTACGGGAGCCTCTGCTCGACGGGGCGCGGCTTCTCGGTCCCATAGGCCTTCTGTACTATCCTGGTCTTCAGTTGGTGCATACCATCTCCCCTGATCGCAGATATCTTGATGACAGACATCCCTTCGAACAGTGGGAGTGTGCCTATTCGTCTCGTCTCAGCTTCCCTGAGGAGGTCGACCTTGTTGAGCACGAGAAACACCCTCGATGGTTCGACCTTAAGCTGGTCGAGCGTTTCCTTGCAGCTGTTCAGCTTGATTTTCATGCTCTCTTCGTCCTCGCTCGCGTCTAGCATGAGCAGCACCAGGTCAGCGTAGGTGAGCTCCTCGAGTGTGGATTTGAAAGACTCCACCATGTACGCCGGAAGCCTCGAGATGAAGCCGACGGTGTCTGAGAGCATCACCCTCTTCCGGGGGTCTGCGAAGCTCACCGCCCTGGTCGTCGTGGTAAGCGTTGTGAAGAGGCTGGGGGACTCCTCGCCAGATTCGGAGGCGAGCTTGTTGAAAAGAGTGGTCTTGCCGCTGCTTGTGTATCCTGCCAGCGAGACTAGAGGCATACCGAGCTTGCGCCTCTCGGTCCTGTGCAGCACACGGCTCGACTGCGCCCTCTCTAGCTTCTCTTTGATGAACGACATCCTCCGCTTGAGCGCCCTGAACTTCACGTCGACCGCGCTCTCTCCCATGCCCATGAACCCGGCGCGTTCGCCGGCTACCGAGTAGCGGACCTCGTCCCTCGCCCGGGGCATCTCATAGCGAAGCTCGGCGAGCTGGACCTGGAGCTTCGCTTCGGTGGTCCTCGCCCTCCTAGCGAAAATGTTGAGGACGAGCCTCTCACGGTCGACAACCTCCGCACGGGTGATCGTGGCTAGCTTGTACTGCTGCGATGAAGTGATTGAATCGTCTATGATTAGCGTCTTTGAGCCGTTCCTGCTTATCATGTCCCTGAGTTCCTCGGCCTTGCCCACGCCGACGCCGTACTCTGACCTGAGCATCCGTCTCTGGGTGATGACCTCCACCACGGTGTACTCGGCCGCCTTGGCCAGTTCGAGTATCTCGAGCTTGGAGAACTCGTCGGGGTACGATACGACGGTGGCTTTGTCCATGGAGACGACCCGCTCTTCCCTGTATAAAGAACGTTAGCGCGTCTCGTGCGCTATCCGCTCATCGTGTCGGCGGGGTCAGAATAGTTCACGTCGGCGACCACCGTCCTCGAGCAGTCTAGGCAGTGCACGACGTTGTGCGCGCAGTGCGTATGATATCTTGACCCACACTCGCACTCAACGTACCTGTCCGCGTTCTTCCCGTACTCCAGGACGGACTTGATCTCCTTGCCGCAGTACAGGCAGATCCTGCTGAGGCCGAGTATGTCCCTCTGCGTGAATATCCCCGTCATCTCTCCATCCTTCGTCACGAGCATCCTTCTGATCTTCTTCCGGCCCATCAGGTCAATCGCTTCGTGAAGCGTCCGGTCCTCCTCGATACTTATCGGATGCAGGGTCATGATCTGACCGACCGTGGTCGAGTTGGGGTCGCGCCCCTCCGCGAGTATCTTCCTTACGAGGTCCCTCTCCGTGACGATCCCCACGGGTCGCTTGTCCTTGACGATGATGACGCTCCCGACGTTGAGCTCGGCCATCGTCTTGGTCGCGGATGTCACCGAAGCTCCTTCCTCTATCGTTATCAGTTTCTTCTTGGCAATGTCCCCAACCTTGACGTCGAGCATCCACAGCAAAATCTCTCCCTCGCTATTTAAACTGGGACGACTGGAATCGCACATTTCGTCAGCCGGCAGGCCGCTAGACCACCGTCAGACCGACTATCTCCTGCCCCTGGACCTGAAGCTGCACCACGTCTCCTGTCTTTAGCTGCAGCGCCTGCACCCACTGTGAAAGAGGCAGGGTGTTGGCTGTGGCATAGTAGTAGACGCCGTTGAGCCCTATTGAAGCGTAGGTGTTGCCCCCCTGCACGTAGGTCACGAACGACTGGACCGTCCCGTTGACGGTCCGTGCAGTCGTGGTAGTATTCGTCAAGGTGCCGTTCAGGAGACCCGCCAGCGCGAGGTCTCTCGTCTGCCCAATGCTGCCCTGTGAGGGCTGGATGACCAAATTGCCGGCGTTTGATGCGTCCATTACAGCGATTCCCTGGAACTGCACGATTCCCGTACCGCTGTCGTAGTAGTACGGCACTATCCACACGAAGCCGTCCGCCTCCGGATAGATAACCGGGTTCGCGGCGAACAGCTGCCCGTTGCTGAGCGCAGGTAGCTTCGACTGGACGGTGGCCTTTGCGTAGTCCGGCGAGACCAAGTTCATCCCTTCCATGTTATAGAACGTGAACTGATTCCTGTATGCGAGTATCACACCCTCAAGGGAGTTCGGTGCGTTTGCCGGGCTCATGAAGAGCATCAGCGCAGTGCCGTTCTTGTAGGGGATGAGTTCCTCGTCGCTACTGAGCGCGAGCCTGTACTGGCTCGCTGGGATTGTGAAGAAGCCGCCGGCGAATATGCTGAACGAGCCGTTGCTCGCGCGCGTCGAGCCCCACTGGCTAGCGAGGTTCGCGACCAAGAACTTGTCCCATGGCTGGTTGACGTAGGGCGGGGAGGCCAGCCCTCCATACTGACTCACCACGGAGCCGTCCTGTCCGTATATCACCCCACCGTTGAACGCGGTCACACCGTCGAGCCTCACCTGGCTCTGGGTGAACACGTAGTAAATGGTAGAGAAGTTGGTTGACGGAGGAGTCGGATAGTGGTTGCCGATGACTATGCTGGTGTCATCGAGGTAGGAGTGTAGATTGATCTCGTTCAGGAAGAAGAGGCCGGGTCCTATCACATTCTGCGACTTAACCTCGTAGTAGCTGCCGTTCACGGCGTCGACCAGAATGAAACCGAGCTCCTTGTTCTCGGCGAAGGTATTGGTGGGGGCGACCGTGAATATCCAGTACGGCTGGCCTCCGTTGATGATCTGCTCGTCGTCGACGAGCTGAACACTTCCTCCGAAGTCGCTCAGGTGGGAGGAGGCGATGGAGTTGGCGTAGTCCTCGGAGACCAGGGGCAGCTTGCCTATCTGCAGGGTCGAGTTGCTGAATAGGGTGTCGCCCGGCTTGAAGTTCAGTAGCGAGTTGAAGTAGTACGAGTCGTTCACCTGCGCGTAGACGCCGTAGTAGGTGCCCGCGCCCACGCCGGTGAGCAGGAAGACCACAATCAACACCGCGGCCGTCCTTCTCTGCGAATCGTTCTCCCTGAGCCGCAGGCCCGAGACCATCAGGCCGACGAGCACCAGGTCGAACAGGAACTGGTAGAGAAAGGGGACCTCACCTATGATGAGGAAGATGCCGAAGAATATCGAGATCACGACGATACCGACCACTCTTCTTAGAAAGCTGCGGGGGACACGGTCGTACTCTTCGCGTTCGACCTTGATGCGAGGTTCTCTTCCCGGCAGCCCGAAAGCGATGAAAGAAAGGACCACGTTCATAGCGACGATGACTATCAGGTCCAGATAGACCGGGACGGGCATCGCTGTTTTTCATTTCGTCCCCTATTTAGGCTGCCTTATGAAGCGCGGCGCGAGCCATCTTAGCATTTAAGAGACGCGAGTGGCCGATGGAGGCGTGGCAATGTCAGACAACCCGAAGCCAATCATCGGTTACTCGGACAAACTGAGCGTACAACCGGGAGAGAAGGTCAAGTTCATGGTCAGCTCGGATTTTCCCAAGTATCATGCGGATATCGTGCGCTTGATCCACGGCCTGCCCGTCTCGCCGGGTCCCGGGTGGAAGGAGAAGCAGGTCCATTCCATCGGCGACTTCGACGGGAAGGCGCAGAGGATACCAAGGGGGTCGTACATAGAGGTCGCTGAGAACGAGCTCTTCGGGGTCTCGAGCTTTACGATACAGGCCTGGGTCTCGCCTACCACGCCGAAGAAGGGCATGCAGGGCGTGCTGGGGTCTTGGAGTCCCAGCGGAGGCTATGCACTGGTGATTGACGACGAGGGACATCTCGCGCTCCTCGTGAAGGACCGAGAAGGGAAGTCTGGCAAGGTCGCTTCGACAAAGGTCATGACGCCCCCCTTCTGGTATTTCGTGACGGCCAGCTTCGACGCCAAGACCGGAAAGACAATCCTGTACCAGGAGAACACCTCCGCCCTGGCGAAGGACGACTCCGAAGTGGTGGAGAAGACACTGGCGGTGGGGAAGCCCAACGCTCCCAAGTCTCTGCTCGTCGGGGCCTACTGGGGGCTAGAGAACTCGCAGAACATCATCATGGGCCATTACAACGGAAAGATTGACAGGCCGAGGCTCTTCTCGCGCGCCCTGGACCGTGCTGAGGTGACTTCGCTGAAGGGAGGCATGCCGGCGACGGCGTTCCCGCGCGACCTCGTGGCCGCATGGGACTTTTCGCAGGCGATGAACACGGCGAAGGTCGTCGACGGTTCGCAGCACTTGCTGCACGGGACGGCAATCAACAGCCCCAAGCGCGCGGTGACAGGCTACAACTGGACCGGAAACGAGGTTGACTTCAAGGTCCGTCCCCAGGAGTACGGCGCAATCCACTTCCACGACGACGACCTTGACGACTGCAAGTGGGAAGTCGGGTTCGAGTTCGCAGTCCCCGCCGACTTGAAGAGCGGGGTGTACGCGGCCAAGCTCTCCTCCAGCGGGAAGACCGACTACGTCCCTTTCTTCGTGAGGCCGCGGAAGGGGACAGCCACGGCCAAGATTGCATTTCTCGCGCCCTCGCTGAGCTATTTCGCATATGGTGACTTTCACAACAACGGTGCGGTGATGTTCAAGGACTTCAAGTGGCCAGTGCGCGAGGAGGACAGGTACGTTCTCAAGGAGAAGCTGCACAGCCTCTACGACCACCACAGCGACGACAGCGGTGTGTGTTACTATACGCGCCTCAAGCCCAACGTCACGATAAGGCCGGACCACATGGCAGCCGGCGTGAACGGCGGGAAGGGGGGCATCCGGGATTTCAGCGAGGACCTCTGTCTCGTGGACTGGCTTGAGGTCAAGGGCTTCCAGTTCGACGTGATCACGGACGAGGACCTCAACACTGAGGGCGCCGACCTGCTGTCACCCTACAAGGTGATTCTGACCGGTGCCCATCCCGAGTACTGGTCTGGGCCGATGCTCGACGGGCTCGAGACGTATCTCAACAATGGTGGTCGTCTGATGTACCTAGGGGGGAACGGCTTCTACTGGATCACCTCGGTCGACCCTGGGAGGCCCCACATCACGGAGGTCAGGAGGTGGGGAGGGACTCAGAGCTGGAGGTCTCCGCCGGGCGAGTTCTATCACAGCTCGACGGGGGAGCTCGGAGGGCTGTGGAGGAACCGCGGCAGGGCACCCCAGAAGCTCACCGGGATTGGCTTCTCAGCGCAGGGGTTTGACACGAACTCGCCATACAAGAGGGCCGCGGGCAGCTTCGACCCCAGGGCCGCCTTCATCTTCGAGGGCATCGGGAAGGACGAGCTGATAGGGGATCACCCTAACCTGGAGCAGGGGTCTGGCGCGGCGGGCGACGAGCTCGACCGAGCCGACATCAGCCTCGGCACTCCGGCGCACACGCTCATCCTGGCCACGGCCAAGGACACGTTCACCGACTACTATCAGGCGGTGGTCGAAGAGATTGACATCTCAGGCTCGGGTACGGGTGGATCCGTGAGCCAGATGGTGCGCGCGGACATGGTGTATTTCGAGGGACCCAACAACGGGGCCGTGTTCAGTGTTGGTTCGATAGCGTGGATGGCGAGCCTCTCGCACGACAACTACAACAACAACGTCTCCCGCATACAGGAGAACGTCCTCCGCAAGTTCGCGGCAGACTGAGGTCAGTCGCGGGACGGCAGGTACCCGCGCTCCTTCAGTATGTTGATCAGGTTCTGGTCCCTCCACTTCACCAGCTCGGCGTACTGCTTCTCCCTGATCACCGGCAGGGACCTCAGCTGACCAGCGGCCTTCTTCTTCGCGTCCTCCGGGAAGCTGGTCCACGCGCTCAGCGTCTCGCAGATCGACTGGGTCAGCGGCCCGAAGTGGTCGAAGTAATAGTCGAGGCCTCCGGGTCCTCCCGCCAGGTTGGCGGTCAGGAGCGGTCCCATGAACGCCCACCTCAGGCCGATGCCGGCGTTCATTATCTTCTCCAGGCCGTCGGCGTCCACCACCCCCTCGGCCAGCATCGCGATCGACTCGCGCAGGACCGCCGTCTGAAGCCTGTTGGCCGCGAAGCCGGGAAGCTGCTTGTTGACCCGGACGGGGACCTTCCCGAGAGATTCCATGAGCGCAAACACGTCATCAACCGTGGTCTGGGACGTCTTCTCGCCGCGGACTATCTCCACCAATGGGACGAGATGGGGCGGGTTGAATGGATGAGCAATCACCGCTCTCTCGGGATGTATCATGTCCTTCTGCATGGCCGTAATCGGTAATCCGGAGGTGCTACTGGCGATGGTCACGCGGTCGCCGACGATCCGCTCCAGCTTTCCGAGAAGGTCTATCTTGACGTCGAGGCGCTCCAGGGCAGACTCCTGGACGTAGTCGCAGCCGGAGACCTCGGCCAGTCTGGTGGTCGAACTGATCTTATCGAGCGCCGGCTTCACCTGGTCCTTACCTATGATCTCGTTGATGACCATCGTCTCCAGCATGTTCGAAATCAGCGCTGTCGACCTGCTCAGGACATCGTCGCTGACATCGTACGTGACGACGTCGTGACCCTTCAGGGCAAAGAGGAGGGCCCAGCTTGAGCCTATAGTGCCCGACCCAACGCAGGCGACCTTTCTCGGAGTCATGCGACATTCGTGTGCAGTGGGCGGATGATAACCTTCGCGGAGCGCGGCCGGATCCGAGTCTTACCGTGTGCCAGCCTTCATGGCAGCTTCGGTCAGTACAAAATACCTACAAATTGGGCGCATAACGATAACTTTGGCCATAATTATCACGATGCGGCTTGAGTTCTGCTGATATTTGCACCCTCCGGCTCGGAGTACCCAGGTCACTGCTCGTTTGTCTGCTCCCGGGGGCCCGCTTGTCCGGTAGTTCCGCTCTTCGCAGCGCCCGTGAACGCGTCGACTCCGACGTCAGAGCGGCTGTCCTGACGCAGACGTGAACGGAACCGAAATCGGCGGATACTACACGGTCCTGTACAAAGGGAGCGCCATCGTGGCGACACAGTTGACCCTTGCAAGGTTCACCGTAAACGGCAGTCAGGCCTGCACGGTGAGCGTCGACGGCAGCAGCCTCAACGCGTGATACGTCTGCACGAGCGGCTGCGCTGGCGGACTTGGGTCGCGGCCAAGGCTTAAATCGATTCGGTGAATAGAACGGCCAGTCGATGTCCGACCAGCTCCAGCAGCTGCAGACCGAAGATTGGGCACTGTTCCTGAGCACCGTCCTCGGTTCTGCGGGGATGGTCGCGACCAACAACCCGAACTACATGCTCTACGGCCTGACCGTCGGCGCGGCCAGCAAGGCGCTCCTCTCGCTCGGGACCGACTGGAGAAACCTGGAAGACTGGGTGCTCTTCGCGGGGGCGTTCCTGGGAGCCCTCGGAGCATCTCTCACCAGCAACAGCGAGTACATGACTGTGGGCCTCGTGTTCGCTTCGGTCGGGAAGGCGCTTCCTTCGCTCGCGACCGACCACGGCAGCGTCGAGGACTGGCTGCTTTTCGTCATCCCGGTGGCCACGGCACTGATATGGGTCTTCACGGCCAACATCGGGACGGCGAACCTCGGGCTTTTCTTCGGGATGGTCGGAAAGTCGCTGGCGAGTTCCAACGGGGCGTCCGCCCCGGGTGGGTCGGGTCAACCGCAGCCTCCCTCGGCCGGCTCCGCTTCGGGACTCAGCGGGAACAGAAACTACATCATGTGGAATGGATGTTCTCCCCTCGTCAATCCTTCGGTCGCGTTCACCGCCGGCAACGACATCCACGCGAACGGGAACTGGGACATCCAGGTCAACGCATACGCTCCCTCTGGGACGGACGCGTACATGCAGTTCGTCCTAGCCGTGACGGCTTCCGGGCAGGTGCAGTGGTCGATAGAGAACTGGCCGATATCAGGAAACAACCTGTTCAACACATGCGACCAGCCGCTCTTCCAGATGCCTTCGAGCTACCTTCCAAAGGGATACTCGATCGGCCTCAGCTTGAACACCGACCCGACGACGAACGAGGTGGCGTCGGTCGACTTCAGCGTGGTCAACGCTAGCGGCGTCAGAGTCGCCCACAGGAGTGTCCCGCTGGACTCGAGCCTTCCGCTGTGCAGCGGGAGCTGGGACGACTCCTATCTTTCCCAGGTTATAGGGTTCGAACCCAACATAGTGGGCTACAACGGAGGCGTTGCGGTGAGGTTCACGCCGGGATGCGGCGGGACTCTAGTCTGTCGTGCCGGAGTGATATCTGCCAGCACCTCGATTCCCGGTTGCGCTGAAGCAAAGGCGGGCACCGTAGAGAACTCGAACGTGGGCTACTCGGTGGCCGTGCAGACCTCGCCGTCGGTCGTCACGATAGGCGCCACAGCGACCTAGCTCGGAGCTGAATCGGCAAGTCTGAATCCTGCAGACTCCAGCAAGTCTTCGTGAGCCCTTGCAATCTCCGATTTCTTCGTCCGGTTGAGGTCGACAAAAGCGAGCTCTCTCCACGCGTACGGCTTCTGAAGCTTGTCTCCCGACATTTCTCCCGTGAAGACGAACTTTATGTCCCGATGTCGGAGGAGGTCGGGGAACCTTCTAGGCGTGTATGTTTCAGATATTACCCTGGACTCGGAGAGTTGCAGCCCTTCGAGGTCCAGCTGCTCCTTCAGGATGCGGCGGGCCGCCTGATGAGGTCCTTCGTTGATGATAAGGTGACAGGATGGTATCATCCAGCCCGGGGAGCGGGCCCCTATCCTTGAAGGGTCGAGCGCTCCGATGCGCCCCCAGTCTGCCTTCGGGTTCAGACGTCCGAGGAGTACTCTTCCGGAAAAGCCGGTTTCCGTGAGGGCGACGAATGACGAGAGGCACATGCCTCCCTCAGGCAGCTTCCGAGTGGTCACCGTGTCCGTCTCCGCAGCGCTGAAACGCGCAAAGTGCCTGTCGGTGGTCATCTGGCTCGGCCGTCTACCCGCATGGATTAATCCGCTTCGCCGATTATTTCGGAACACTAAAGAATCGGATGGAACCGAGTTCGACTGAAAGCCTTGGTAAAGCGCATACTGTTTTCGCGAGAGCTGGTCAGCACCGACGTCCACGAGAATGTGAAGAACGGCGTGGCCGCCGAGAAGCAGGGGTACGACTGCGTCTGGGTTCCAGACCACCTCGTCGATATACAGCCGCCGACGGCAATCCTCGACGCCTGGACCGAGCTGGCCTACATCGGCTCTCACACCAAGAGGGTCCGCCTGGCTTCGGGTGTCACAGATACCCAGAGGATCCATCCGGCGAAGACGGCCAACATCGTCGCCACCCTGGACAACATAACGAAAGGGCGCGCCGTGCTGGGGATAGGCGCGGGCGAGGTGATGAACACCGAGCCGTATGGGATCCCATTCGAGTCTGCCGAGGTGAGGGTCAAGCGCGTGGAAGAGGCGATACGAGTGATCAAGCTTCTCTGGACATCCACGTACGAGAAGCCTGTCAGCTTCGGGGGAGAGGTCTACAAGCTCGACGGCGCGCATCTCGACCTGCTGCCGATACAGAAGCCGTCCCCTCCGGTCTACGTCGGAGCATACTACTCGTCGAAGCTTCTCAAGATGGCGGGGGAGTTAGCCGACGGCTGGTACCCTGCCTTCTACTACACGGTGAAGGGATACCGCGAGAGGGTGGACATGATACGTGAGGGGGCCAGAAAAGCGGGCAGGAACATCAGCACGATAGACAGGATGGCGCTGGTGCCCGTAGTGATAGGGGACAAGGCCGCTCTTGCGAGGAGGCTAAAGGAGAGGCTCAAGATACAGATGGTGACCAACAGATACCTGTTCAAAATCCTGGGCGTCGAGCACGCGCTGGAATCCGTCCCGAAGGAACTGCACTATCAACTGGTGACGCCCAGCACGGGAGGCAACAGGATGCTAGACAAGACGATCAGCAAGCTCCAGGTCCCGGACGAGGCGCTCGAGAGGGGAGTGGAGGAGATGATGGCGGTCGGCACGCCCGACCAGTGCATCGAGTCGCTCGAGAGGTTCGTGAAAGCGGGCGCGACCCACTTTATGGTGAACTGTCCGCTCCCGGACAAGGATGATCACAAGCTCATCTCCAGCAGGGTAATGCCTCACTTCAGGTAGGCCTTTCGGGGTCGGGGCGACTACTTCTCGATCTTCTTGCCGCCGAGCATGACGAGAGTGGCGCCGTCTCCCACCTTGCCCCAGCCGTCCACGACCTTCTTGAAGGCGTCGCTCTGGGTCGTCTTGATCCAGTCGCCAAAGTCCTTGACGTCTATTATCTCGAAGATTTCGAATGGTGGGTTCTTCTTCTCCGGCTTGCCGCTGCCCTGGACGTAGTCGGTCACTTGGAACACCTCGAACTTCTCGACCACCTTCATCTTCGGTGTTATCATCTGGTCTATCTCCCTAGAGAACTTCTCGTACTGCTTCATTGTCGCACCGGACTTCAGTTTGTAGATCACGACGACTTTGGGCATGGCCGGTTGTCGATGACTAGAGGTATTAACATTGTCGCGTACGCTCCTGATGGAGCCTGCGGGGGGCAGATACGCCGAAGCCCTTTTACGTGACGAATATCTCGCGATAAGGACAACCGATGAGTACGGGTAACTTCAACGAGCAGACGATCAATGAATTCCGCAAGAACCACGGCAAAGTCGGAGGCTACTTCGAGGGGTCACCGCTGCTCCTCCTCCACACCAGGGGAAAACGCAGCGGCAAGACGCATGTCGTCCCTATCATGTACCTGAAGGACGGTGACCGCTATCTCGTCTTCGGCTCGAAGGGAGGCGCGGATACCCATCCCGACTGGTTCCACAACCTCAAGATGCATCCAGACGTCACGGTGGAGATAGGAGACGAGACCGTCCCGATGCATGCCGAA
>CAZAMW010000018.1:0-12878 GCA_964486265.1 uncultured Nitrosopumilales archaeon
GTTCAGCATTTCCAACTGCTCCTTTCTGAGGTGCATAGGGAGACGGACGAAACGGCCATTGTCTTTGTCGTATGCAAGTTCCAGAACAGTGAAATGGACGTGAGGGAACCATCCTTTCATCGGGTCGCTGCTGTGCCAATGATGGATCGAACCCACGCCTGCGAGAATGAATTGGCCTGGCTGGCTCAGAAGGTCATTCAAGCACTCGAAGGCCAGGCCCTTCAGCTCACCAAT
This sequence comes from uncultured Nitrosopumilales archaeon, assembly GCA_964486265.1. Taxonomy (GTDB): domain Archaea; phylum Thermoproteota; class Nitrososphaeria; order Nitrososphaerales; family Gagatemarchaeaceae; genus Gagatemarchaeum. Next base: position 235 of record CAZAMW010000018.1, read on the forward strand.
ATTGGTATCGTCTACCTTGCGCTGTCCTTCAAAGGGCAAAGTGAACTTCACCTCGCCGAAAGTCAGTCTTGACCCTATGTGATGGGAAATCAACTGGCAGAGCTCCATGTCGTCGGCAACCAGCCGCTCGTTGTACACCCATGCGCAGACGGGACAAAGTTCCCTCTCTTGGCACAGCATTGGACGGTGGAAGACGTGTTGGTCGTCTCTCCAGCTGCTGAATAGTGTACGGCATGACCTAACCCTCTCTTCCTTCGAAGGCGATATCGACCTTATGAGATACATCCACCTCTCGTCAAGATCGCGCTTCCTGTACTCCTCCGCCGGCATTACGACCCAAGTGCGTTGAATCATCTTACTCACCCACCTTATTACCTGTCCTCGGATTTTATCACTCGGGGACAAATGTCTCTGGACAAGAGGACAGAAAGACATCGGGTCTACATTGAGGTCCTGAAGAAGCAAGGAGACCTGACCAATGTTCAACTCCGCAAAGCTGCTTCGGAACACCCCGCTTTGAGGAAGCTCTCGGAGGATACCGCGGACAAATATGTTGACAGGTTCGTTAAAGAGGCTGAACTTCTTGGAATTATTTCAAGGCAAGATGGAAGGATACGCCTACTGATTTCCCATCGCGAGGACGATAGCCCAAGGCCAGATTCAGGTCAATTCATACTCCATACTGATGGATTCATTACATCAAGAACGGGTTTAAGATGCAGGCAATGCATGAACCTCATCGATCTTACCCAAGCGAAGGTTGAACGATACATCCACTCGGACACGATCCTAATGGTCCTTCACATCCATCATTTCTTCTGGGTCAGATGTCCAAATTGCAAAGTCAAGGCTCGATATGACATGAACGAGGATGTGAAACCAATCTTGGCTGACATGAAGGACCCCTCAGTCAGCCTGGATCCCTAAAATAATTGCAATGACCCACGGAAGAGTATGGCCGCAACACCTAGTGTTGATTATTACGTTAACAGTAACGTAAGCTTAACGGATTATCAAGCAGCAGGCGCGGCTAGGACCTCGGGCGCAGGAATCACCGGCTCGGTCGCCGGCTTTCTGATCAGCTTTGTCTTCCTCACACCTACGTGCCTAAGCCTCGTGACCTTCTTGGCCTCGTTGTAGACGTCTGAGGCGACCTTCTGGAGGACGGTCTCCTGGACGAACTGGTCGTAGGTTAGCGACGAGGACCTTTCCTTGATGGTCCGGTCCATCACCGCCCTTATCTCGTGCTTCTTGGAGGAGTTCATCCTCCCCTGCGAGAGCGCTATGCAGTAGACCCGGACGATGTATCCGTCCTTGGTCGTGTAGTCCTTGATGAAGTCCGACATAGAGGAGCCCCTGCGCATAAGGCTCCTGAGGTACTCCCTGGAGTACTCGTGGCCCTTCAGCACGGTGTAGGCGGTGTCTCCTTCGACCTTGTCTATCTGGAAGTAGAGCTTGAAGCTGTAGTGCTGCGGGTCCTGCTTGAGTATGTCATAGAGCGTGGTCTCGACTACCCTCCCCCCTGACTTCTCCGTATCGGTCAGGGGGACCTTGCCTATGGGGGCGTTGCCGAACGATGGGGAGGCTAGGACGGTGACCCACTGCTTCGCCTTCCACTTGTCCTTGACCTTGCCCGATGCTTTCTTGACCAAGCTTGGAATCGCCCCCCGATTATCCCGCCTTAAAAACCCACAGTCGCGCGCTACCCTATCTTCTCTTTGCCGCCCATGTAGGGCACCAACGGCGCGGGTATGAGCACTGAGCCGTCGGTCTGCTGGAAGTTCTCGACTATCGCCACCAGCGCCCTGGTGGTGACTGCGGTCGAGTTGAGAGTGTGGACCAGCTTCGGGTCATCGCTCGGCTTCTCGCGATATCGGATCATCAGGCGGCGCGCCTGATAGTCGGTCACGTTGCTGCAGGAGACCATCTCCCTGAACTTCTCCTGGACGGGCATCCAGGCCTCCAGGTCGTACTTCTTGGCTGCGACGACGCCCATGTCTCCGGTGCAGACGTTCACGACCCGATAGTGGAGCCCCAGGCTCTGGAAGATGGCCTCCGCGTTGGCTATCAGCTCTTCGTGAATCTTCCAGCTCTCCTCAGGTTTGGCGAAGACCACCTGCTCGACCTTGTAGAACTGATGCGTCCTGAATATCCCCTTGGTATCCTTGCCGTGCGCTCCGGCCTCGACTCTGAAGTTGGGGCTGAAGCCGCAGTACTTTATCGGCAGCAGCTTCTCGTCGAGTATCTCATCCATGTGCATGGCGACCAGCGGGTGCTCGGAGGTCGCGATCAGATAGAGGTCGTCGTCCTGGACCTTGTAGATGACAGGGCCGAAGTCCTTCAGGTCGACCACGCCCGCGTATGCCTCCCTTCGCATCATGAGAGGGGGCCCCATCGCTGTAAAACCTCGCCGAGCGAGGACGTCCAGGGCGTACCGCATGATTGACTGCTCGAGAAGGAGCGCGTCTCCCTTCAGGAAGAAGAAGCGGGCCCCCGAGATTTTGGCGGCCCGTTCGACGTCCACCAGTCCCAGACCGGCGAGGACGTCTATATGGTCGCGCAGCTTGAAGTCGAACTTTGGTGGAGCTCCAAATGTCCTTATCGCGACGTTGCCGCTGTCGTCGGCGCCGGTCGGCACTGACTCGTGGAGGATGTTGGGCAGTCCCATCAGTATCTCCCTGACCTTGGCCTGGTCGGCTTCCGCTTCGGCTTCCGTCTCCTTGATCCTCTGTGGGATGCCCCTCACCTCGCTGATCTTCTCCTCGATGGGTTCTCCGGCGCGCTTGAGTTTCGCGACCTCCTCGGTCAGCTGGTTCTGCCTGTGCCTGAGGTCGTCCGCACGCTTCTTGAGCTCCCTCCACGCCTTGTCGTAGCGGATGGCTTCATCGACGAGGTGCAGGTGGTCCTCCCAACCCCTGCGACGGAGGTCGTTCCTGATGACATCCGGGTTCTCCCTCAGGAGCTTGACGTCGAGCACGCTGTCAGAGGCCTAGCTGCCCCGGAAGATAATCATGCCGTTAGCGACCAGATCTCCTGGAAGAGCCCGACGTCGCTAAGGATGCTAAGCCCCGAGGAGATGCAGCTGGCGGCACGCGGGGAGCGGATGACGAGACGAAGCGTCTTCCCATCCACCTCTGAGGAGATGGCCTGGTCCTTCGGTGCAGACTTGTTATCGGGTGCGAGCACGGATTGCAGGGATCGGGCCTGCTCGGATGAGCCGCATTCAACGGAGAGCTCCAGGGTCGCGTTCATCCCGAGACTCTCTCAACGACGACGGCGGTGAACTCCTCCTTCTTCGTGGCGGGTATCTTGGCGCCCGCCGCCATGCTGTGGCCGCCGCCGACGCCGCCGACCGACTCGGCTGCCTCCTTCAGGATGAGCCCGAGGTTCACCTCCTTGGTGAACTCGTCGCCCAGACGCGACGAGAATTTGAGCTCGCTCTCCCCTGAGCGCGTCCTGACCAGCACCATCTTGTCCTTGTACTTGTCAGAGGAGGCCAGCAGGGACGAGATGGACCCGGTCATGCGCTCCTCGATGAAGTCGTCGCCGATCACGACAGTGACGTTCCCGTGTACGCTGACCTTGTCGCCGGTCTGCAGCGTCTGAATCGCCTTGTTCAGCTTCCCTCTGTACTCGACGATGAGCTTCATGGCGACGGAGATCGCCTGGTCCCTGTCGCCCAGGCATAACGCGATGCCGACGTCGGTCGCATCCATCCTGCCGCAGGCGTTGAGCAGAGTGGCGAACTCCCTTCCGTCGTGCAGCGGTGTGAGCGAGTCTTCGAGCGGGAACGAATACACCTCTCCGACCAGCTCCGAGACGACCGCCGCACCCCCTCCCCCGGAACCGATGTGCGCCGTCAGCACCTCCATCAGTTTCTGCTTCTCCCCGGTCGAGAGCTCGGCGAGGTTCCTCCATCTGCCCCTGTCCTTGAGGGAGAGACCCGCGCCGGAGAGGGCCGCGAGAGACGAGTCCTTCGCACCAGAGAGGCCCGGGATGAATGGCGTGTAGGTCATGGCTATCGCTTCATGGACCGGCCTCGTCTCGCGTCCGTGGAACAGGAAGTCCTTGGAGACCTCGACTAGTCCCTCCTCGATCGCGTCCTGGAGAGCCTTCTTGTTGAGACCGACGAGGGAGCGGCCCTCGCCCGCGTCCTGACGGTCGCCGAGCGCGCCCACGATCGCTAACGAAGAAAGGTCCCGGTTCTTCTCGTCGACCGCCATCGCGAGCATGTAGGCCATCGTCGACGAGGAGGCCTCGGCGCCGCCGTCGTATCCGAAGCCCCAGGCGTTCAACACGTTGGGCCTCGCTGCTTCCTCCGGAGGCAGCTGGTGGTGGTCCACGACGAGGAAGTTCTCGCCGAAAGCCTTCTGGAGCTCGGGCAGGAGGCCGGAGCCGAGGTCGGTAAAGACGTAGAGGTCGAACCTGTCGGCCCGGAGCGACTCTATCGCTCGCATGTCCAGGTCGGGGATTGCGCGCACCGAGACGATGGCGCCGCTGCGAGCCATCGAGTGGAACGCTATGGCGCCGCTCGACAGGCCGTCCGCGTCGATGTGCGTGACGGCGAGAATCCTCTTCCCCTCCCGTCTGAAGCGGGAGACAACCCTGGAGAGGTCCGAAGCCCTTGCCAAGAGTGCGGCGAGGTCCGCCACGACTGGGGTCCGCTCCTTCTAGGTCAGTTGGGCAACGACGGCGGCGTACTTGAAGTCGTTCGGAAGAAGCCCTATCTTCTTGTAGTGCTTCGAGAGTCTGTATATCTTCGCCTCTATGAGCTCGAGCGACCTGACGTTTCTCGCGTCAGAGCGGTATGACTCCAGGTGCATCTGCACCCTCTTAGCGCGCTGAAGCAGGTTCTGGAGGTCCTCCGGGATGGCGGGTGCCAGCTTGTTCTCGCGAAGCAGCTGGGCGATCGACTTGCCGATTATCGGCTTGACGAGGGGTATCCCGTACTCGTCTCTCAGCCTGACTCCTATCTCGCTGGCCGAGACTCCCTCCTTCCCTAGCTTGATCGTCAATGCGGTGACCTCATCGGCGCTGTAGGTGAGCCAGCTCGGGGGCCTCTTGCTGGTTGGCCTCGTCTGGTGGCTCTTCCCATGCCGATGCGAATGTATCCTTGCCAATCTGAAACAGCCGCGACACCCCTGCCGGGTCGTTTAAAACCGTTGCCGAGGTCTACGGCTCGAGTACCACGACGCGAACCTCCGCATGGCGTCACCCCTGTGCGAGATGGCGCACTTTTCCTCCAGGGTCAGCTCGCCCATCGTCTTCTTCTGGCCCTCGGGAACGAAGACCGGGTCGAATCCGAACCCGTTCCTCCCAGAGGGGGTCGCGCAGACCGCGCCTCCCACCCGGCCCCTGAACACTTGCGGCTTGCCTCCAGGCTCGCAGTACGCCACAGCGCTGTGGAACGCCGCCTTCCTCGGCTTCTTCTCCAGGAGGGCCAGGAGACCCGGTATGCCGATGGTCCCGAAGACGAATGACGAGAACGCGCCCGGGAAGCCGTCCAGCGCTTCCACATAGAGCCCGGCATCCTCCACGATGAGCGGGCGGCGATATCTATTCGCCGCCGCCGCAGCGGAGTAGGAAGCAACCTCCGCAATGTCCGCCTGTACCTCGACTCCCTTGCCTTTGAATGGTCTCACATGAACCCCGAACGGCTCCAGGATTATCCGGGCCTCGCGGGCCTTACCTTCGTTCCCGGTCGCGAACCATACCGACCTATTCGACCCTGGCATACCTCCCCCTCCTCTCGATCTCGGCGAGCTTCCTGACGACCTCCTTCGCCCTCTTCTCTCCCACCACAGATGCGTATCCCGCGAGGAAGGAGGCCATGACGGCCGCGGAGACCCCGGAATGGGCGCCCACGAGGGTTTCCTTGATCAGCCTGAGGTCGACCGCGTGGTCCTCCACCTTGAGCGAATGCGTCGCGAGGCCGAAGTCGATGAGATGGACGCCTCCGTCGGCGACTATCACGTTCGAGGTGGTCAGGTCTCCGTGCATGATACCGGAGCGGTGGAGCGCCCCTACGGTCCTGCCGAACTCCTCTGATACCCCGCGGTTCTCCGATGCGGACTGGAGGTACGACTTGAGCCTGGGCCCCCCGATGCGCTGCATGACTATCAGCGACTCCCTGGGCGAGACGTAGTAGAGGCATGGGACCCTCAACCCAGCAGAGCGCGCGTCGCTGATTATGCTGGCCTCGTGGACCGTCCTCTGCCCTCTGATCTCTTCGTCGAGCTCGGGGAGGCGATACGGCAATGGCTTCCTGAACTTGAAGACGGCGGCCGACCCGGCCCAGTCTCCGACGAAGATGTCGGCCTCGGCGCCGCGGTAGAACAGCCTCACTTTGTCATCCTCCAGGGGAGCTCGACGGTATCGAGACGCCACGACTGGCGTACGGTGCCCTTCTCGACAGGTACGGAGACGCCTGAGCGCTGGGCGAGGAGCCCCGTCCAGGCTATCTGCGCACCACAGTCACCGCTGTAACGGAGTGGGACCACGAAGAAGCGCGCCGAGTGCCGGGCGACCATCACTCCGAGCATCTCGGCGAGCCTCTTGTTCGCGGCGACGCCGCCGACGACCATCAGCTCCTTGTTCCCGGTGAACGCGAGCGCCCGCTCGGTCACCTCGACGGCGGTCGCGAAGGCCGTCTCCTGCACCGAGAAGCAGACGTCCTCGAAGGGCTCGCCCGAATCGACGAGCCTCTTTGCCGCCGTCAGGATGCCCGAGAAGGAGACGTCGTTCCCCTTCACCGTGTAGGGGAGCCTGAGGTACCTCCGCGACCTGGACGCGGCCTCTTCGATCCGTCGCCCGCAGGGAGAGCCGTAGCCCACGTACCGTCCTAGCTGGTCGAGCAGCTGGCCGAGGGTCAGGTCGAGCGTCTCTCCCAGGACCCTCCACATGCCTGAAGAGTAGGAGACGACCATTGTGTGTCCCCCCGAGATGAGGAGTACGAGGGGCGAGACGGCACCTGTCAGCATGCACCCCAGCTCGATGTGCCCCACGGCGTGGTTGACCGGTATCAGCGGCCTTCCCAGCGAGCTCGCAAGAGTCCTGGCTGTGACCGCACCCACACGCAGGCACGGTCCCAGGCCGGGCCCCATCGCATAAGCTATGCCGTCGATCTCGACCCACGAGACGCCTGACTGCGTCACCGCGTCACTGACCACCCTGCCAGCGACCGCTGCGTGGTGCACCGACGCCTCGGTGGGGTGGATCCCGCTCCCCTCGGGCGGGGTATAGATGTCCCTGACGTCGCAAAGCAGCCCTCGCCTCTGGGAGACCACCGCGGCCGAGAACGTGTGAGCGGTGCTCTCTATGCCGAGCACGGTCAGGTCTCCCTTCAAGTCTTCGTTCCGTTCCCCCGAGTCTTGATAAACGTATCCGGCCGCAGGCGAAAAATCCGGAATGGTTTATACCGCTACTCCGCATCGTCAGTCGAGTTGAAGCTCTGCAGGTTCCGTTCACCGGGAGGAATATCATTCGGCGTGCTCCGGGGAAGCTCCCTGTACGACCTGACGAGGGTCGACCGAGTGGCATTCAAGGACCTGGCGAGCGCGTACGAGAGGTCTGGGGCGGACGTCGGGGCTATGGTCTCGCTCCTCGAGGTGGCTGTCAAGGGAGCAGAGAAGATGCCGTATGACGAGAGTCTGCTCGAGATCCCTCTCGAGTCGATGGAGATCTGGGCTGCCGGCGTCACCTACCTCCGGAGCAGGGTCGCGCGTGAGACGGAGACGAGCTCGAAGGGCATCTATGACCGGGTATACGAGGCGACGAGACCCGAGCTCTTCCTAAAGGACACCGGGCTGCGCTGTCGGGGTCCTGGCCAGGAGGTCTGCGTCAGGAGCGACAGCGAGTGGTCCGTCCCGGAGCCCGAGCTCACGGTCGTCCTCGACGAGCGAGCCAGGGTGGTAGGATACACCGTCGGAAACGACGTTTCGTCGAGGGACATAGAGGGAGAGAATCCGCTCTACCTCCCCCAGGCCAAGGTCTATCGCGGCTCGTCCGCCATAGGACCAGTCATAGTGACACCCGACGAGGTCGGGGACCCTCGCGCGCTCGACATCACAATGAAGATCCTCCGTGGAGGCAAGGTCGCCTTCGAAGGATCCGTCAACACCTCCCAGATGAAGAGGTCCATCGAGGAGCTGGCTGGATACCTTAGCCGGGACAACATCCTCCGCCGGTTCACGCTCCTGATGACGGGGACGTCCATCGTCCCGCCGGACGAATTCACGCTGCGCGGAGGAGACGTCGTCGAGGTCGAGGTCCGGGGCATCGGCGTCCTGCGGAATTACGTGAAGAAGCTGAGCTAGTATCCGATGTAGACTGTCTTCAGCCTGCTGTAGAAGTCTATCCCTTCTTCGCCCTGCTCCTTGAAGCTGTCGGAGCTGGACTTCTTTATCCCGCCGAACGGCACCTGGAGCTCGAGACCGACAGTAGGCCGGTTGACCTTGACCACCCCCGCCTGGACTCTGTCCGCGAACTCCAGGGCGTTCCCCAGGCTTGTGGTGCAGATGCAGGCAGTCAGGCCGAACTCCGACCTGTTGGCCAGCTCGACCGCCTCGTCGACAGTGCTCACCTCGAACATCGACAGGACAGGCCCGAATATCTCCTCCTGGGCGATCTTCATGTCTGGGAAGACGCCGTCGAACACGGTCGGCTCGATGTAGTGTCCGGGCCGCTGCGAACCGGGGACGCCGCCGCCAGCGATGAGGCGCGCGCCCTCCGTCTTGCCGGCCTCTATGTACCTCAGGTCCTTTTCGAGTTCTGCCCGCGAGACGGCCGGGCCCATCTCGACGCCCTGCTCGAGACCGCCGCCGACCCGGAAGGACTTGGCCCTTTCCACGAGAAGGTCCGTAAACTTCTGCTTCACGGAATCGTGGACGATCACCCTGCTCGTCGCGGTGCACGCCTGCCCCGTCAGCCCGAAGGCGCTCTTCACCACGACCTCCACAGCGTCGGAGAGCTTTGCGTCGGGGAGGACGATGGTGGGGTTCTTGCCTCCCATCTCTAACTGGACTCTGGCCATCCTGCCGGAGCCTGCTCGCGCCCTCTGGATTCCGTCACCTACCTCGTAAGAGCCCGTGAACGAGATGCCGTCGATGCCCTTGTTGACCGCCAGCTCCTCCCCTACCGTGGGACCTGGACCTGTCACGAGGTTCAGGACGCCAGCTGGAAGGCCGCTCTTCTCCAGAGCCTCCACGAGTTTCGTAGCGATGCCCGGCGGGAGAGACGCCGGCTTGAACACGATGGTGTTGCCGGATACCAGCGCGGGTGCGATCTTCCACGAGGGTATGGCTATCGGGAAGTTCCACGGCGTCATGAGCGCGATGACGCCGAGCGGCTCGCGCACCGAGTACAGGAGAGTCCGCGCGAAGTTGGAGGGATAGGTCCGCCCGTCGAGCCTGCTCCCCTGGCCGCCGTAGAACCTGAATAGCTCTATGGCCCTCCTGACCTCGCCCATCGAGTCAGCCAGGGTCTTCCCCTCCTCGGCCGTAAGCGTGCTAGCGAATTCGTCTACCTGGGCCTCGATGATCTCGGCCGCCCTGTAGAGAATCCTGCCTCTCTGTGGACCCGGGGTGTTTCTCCATGCTGGAAAGGCAGAGCGCGCCGCCTCGATGGCCATCCTGGCGTCCTCCTTCGTTGACAGTTGGAAGTCGCCCAGCGACTCATTCGTATCTGCGGGATTGGTGACGCGGAACGTACCCCGCCCCTCGGAGGGGACCCATCTCCCGCCGATGAAATCAAAGTGTATCTGACTCAATCTGACCGTGTGGTCGAGGGGCGTGGGCGATATATATGGTCCGTCGTTCGCGTCGCTGCCCAGTTTCTGGGTTAAGGTTATCAGAGGACGCTCCCGAGCTATGGCAGACTTGCCGCAAGGAGAGATCCAGTCCATCGAGGCGTCGTGCTTCGTCCACGCCACGGAGGACGAGGACAAGGTCATGCGCCTGGTGGGGAGGCTCCTCGGCGCAGAGGACCGACCGGTCGAAGAGGTGCTCGAAGGGCACTTTGGGAACGTCATCGTCCACCTGACATGGCACCTCACCGGAGAGGTCGCCGGAAGCGCCTTCCGAGGGCTGCTCGAGGCCATAGGACAGGAGGGCAGGGAAGCGGTCTTGGTCGACCTTAGCGCGCACATCGACGACCACGGCGCGCTGTACCTGAGACTGAACAAACAGGCGCTCCTCCGCGGGGCGGCAGTCTTCACATCGAGCGACCCCATCAGGGTGAGGGTCAAGCCTCGCAGCTTCCTGATGAACGGAAACCCCGACCAGTTCTACAGGAGATTCCTGGAGGCCAAGACGAGATGACCCATCCCCCGAAGAGGAAGCGGTATCTGCTGCTCGCCTCTGAGAGCCAGATAGGCCCCACGGGAAGGAAAGAGGCAGTCAGACAGCTGCTCCAGCGATACCCCGACCTGGACGCGAAAAAGATGGTCTGGATAGGGAACTCTCTGATATTCAGGACGGACCAGCTGAGGCTGCCGGAGATGAAGCTGAGCCTGGTCATCAGGGTCGAAGGCGCGGTCCTCACTCCCAGAGCCGCGTCGGGCTCAATCAGCAAGCTCAAAAGAGCCGTAAAGCCTCCCCTCGGCGGGAATGGCCAAGTTCTTCACTGACGAGTTCTTCAGGGAAGTCGAGCAGAAGCTGTCGGCTGACCCGAAATGGCTGCAGGACACAAAGGGAGTCAGGACATCGGTGCTTCTCGGGGCGACCGACCAGGGCTCGAGCTTCCTCCTCAAGGTTGAGGATGGCGCGACCAGCATTTCGAAGACCGAGGCCGGGACAGCGGCGGAGTTCTCGTTCGAAGGGAGCTACGACACGTGGACCAAGGTGGCCAAGGGAGAGGTGGACTTCCAGTCAGCCGTCCTGAAGGGGATGCTCAAGTTCAGAGGCTCGATTACGAAGATACTCTTCTACAAGGACCGCTTCCTCAGGATAGCCGAGGTAATCCGCTCAGTACCGATGGAATTCTAAGGCGCAGCCACGAAGACATAGTACGGCGCGCCGTCGGAGGACATTCTGGTCTCCAGCCGGAGCTTGTCCCCGACCTTCAGCCTCTCCACCTTGGAGCCTTCGACCCACGCCAGAATCTTGAGTCCCTGGCCGAGCCTGCCTACCGCGACAACGTAGGGGTCGTTCTGCACGAAACTGGTCGGCGTCACGAGGACGTAGGTGAACGTGACGAGCTCCGCATCTGTCCCCATGTCCACCCATTCGACGTTGCTGCCCATGCAGCGGGGGCAGTCTGCCTGCGGGGGAAAAGAGACCTCGCCGCAGTCGGTGCACCTGGTGGTGACGAACTTGCCCTCCCTGAGCCCGTCCCAGAACTGGTGCGTCTTTGATATCGGGAGGTTGAACCTCAGGCTGAGCGTCCTGCGAGACTGGAGGGTTGGGGGTCCGGAGTCCAACTTCAAGCGCTCCTGGACAGGACCGTTACGTAGCAGTAGTGCCCGGTGCCGCCGACGTTGTGGACCAGCCCGTTCCCCTTCTTCAGCGGTACCTGTCGGGGGCCTGCCTCTCCGCGCAGCTGCTTTGAGACCTCTACCATCATCGAGACACCCGTGGCCCCGACCGGATGGCCCTTCGCCTTCAGACCGCCGTCCACGTTGACGGGAATCTTCCCTCCGATCTCGGTCTGACCGTCCCGTATCATGTTCTTCCCATCACCCTTGGCGCAGAAGCCCAGGTCCTCGTACGCCATCAGCTCGGCAATCGTGAAGCAATCGTGGCACGTGGCCACGTCGAAGTCCTGCGGCGACGTCCTCGAAATGGCGTAGGCCTTTCGAGCCGCGTCGACCGTCGCGCCGAGACCGACGTAGTCGTCCCTCTTGGTCAGGTTCGCAGAGTCGGAGGACACTCCCATCCCCTTTATCCAGACGGGGGTGTCGGAAAGTTTCTTGGCGATCTCCTCGCTCGCGAGGACGACGGCGGCGGAGCCGTCGGTGATCGGGCAGGCATCATAGAGCTTCAGGGGCCAGGACACCATCTGCGAGTTCATGGCCTTCTCCAGCGTTATCTCCTTCTGGAACTGGGCGAGCGGGTTCAGTGAAGCGTAGTGATGAGCCTTGACGGCTATCCTCGCCAGGTCCTCCTGGGTCGTGCCGAACCGGTCCATGTGCGCGACCGCGTAGAGCGCGTAGTAAGCGGGGAAGGTCATTCCGTAGTTTTCGAACTCCCACAGGTAAGAGCCGGCTCTCCCCATCAGCTCCACGGATGTGAGCGTGTCCACCTCGGTCATCTTCTCCAGACCGACCGCGAGTGCGACCTCAGACTCGCCACTGGCGACGCTGAGATAGGCGCTCCTCACGGCAGCGCTCCCGCTGGCGCAGGCCGCCTCGACCCTCATGGTGGGGAGGTTGTGGAACCCCGCGTACTCGTTGACGACGACGGCGGGGAGGGACTCTTCGTACCAGCCTCCGGCGCTTCCGAGCGTCACGTTCTCGACGTCTCTCTTCTCTACCCCGGCGTCCTCCATGGCTGCCTTTATCGACTCGAATGCGAGCTCGGCGATGTCAACGTCGGCACGCTTACCGAACCGCGAGTGCCCGATTCCGACGATCGCGACCTTTCTCATGTGGGTGTCACGTCGCGTCCGCTCCTTCTATTTCAAGGATGCTGGAGGCTTCGGCGTCCTCA
>CAZAMW010000019.1:0-12710 GCA_964486265.1 uncultured Nitrosopumilales archaeon
ATGAGCATAGCCCTGACCGAGTGCGCTATCCTCGCGGCCCCGCGCAGGTCGACGAGTTTCAGTGTGGGGTTTGTGGGCGTCTCGACGTAGACGACTCTGGTGTTGGTCCTGACGTGATTCTCCATAGCTTCGAGGTCCTCAGCATCGACCAGGGTGGATGAGACGCCGAAACTGGGGAGTATCTCGTGGACCAGCCGGTATGTCTCGCCATAGAGGTCCCGCGTAGCGAGGACGTGGTCCCCCTTACGCACGTTGGTCAGTATCGCTGTAGATATCGCGGCCATCCCGGACGAGAAGAAGGCGCAGTCCCCGGCTCCCTCGAGGTCCGCCAGCTTCTTCTCGAGAATCCTCGTCGTGGGGTTGTCCCAACGCGTGTAGACGAAGTCGTCGGTCACTCCCCTGACGGCCTTGTCGACGTCCGCAGCTTTTGTGAAGCCGAAGGTCACGGTCTGGTATATCGGGGCCAGCACGGAGCCCGTGCTCCTGTCGAGCTTCTCTGTCCCGTGCACCGACCTCGTAGAGTCCTTTGCCAAGTCGTCCAGCCCTCGGTGTGCCGGCAGTTAAGATTGATTTCCCGTCGGAGCTCCGGAGCCGGTGATGCTGGTCCGGTAGCCCTGCTGGCCCGACCGGCATCCGTTTGTGCGGGTGCAGGCAAAGCGTCTCGTGGGATGATAGGTAGCGAGGGGTGGACTTTCAGGGTCGGTATCTACCGGAGCCCGTTTGAACCACCGATCTGCGGGTCTCTCAGTGGGATCTTATGAGCCCGCCGGGATGACCTGGCTTCCCCACCTCGCTAGCCCAGTGCGGAATTTTTGTTGCTTATTATCCTTCTGGATTTTCGTATTTTTGAAGGTGGGGGGCAATTGCCAAAGAATTCAGAACTGCCCACTCGTGAATGAATACTGCCGATGTCCCCAAAAGCCCTGAGTGTCTGTTGCGCTCTGCAGCGCTTTGAGGGATTCATAAGATGAGGAGCAATGAGATGCAGGTGCTACCTCGTTTCGAATGATACACGTGAATGCATCCTTCGCCGTCAATAAGCCCAGTGAGCCAGCAAGTCGATTTCTGTTGCCGCAGAATCAGCAGACATGACCACTAAGGTCCCCGGCTTTAGTAAACCTCCAACCCGGATTTTTTTTGCCTGGGACCTCCCTCTACGCGACCTACGCCTGCACTGACCCTAGCAACACGCTCTCCGGGTCCTCTGACAATTCGTCTTGAATACTCCTTTTCAGTGCAAGAAGTCTCTGCACGTTGTGCCCCTTCCTCTCAAACCTCTTCACTTCCTCTTCGAGCGGCCTGACTTTGTCAGAGCTCACCATCTTGTCGGAGAAGCAGACGACCTTCTCTTCCAGAGTGCGAGGTATGTAGTCGCCTTCCGGGAAGCGTAGCTTCACGACCTCCTCTTGAGAGATGCCCGCTCCCACGTGCCTTCTGACTATCTCGACGACCACTCGGTCGACGCCCTCGTCCTCGAGAATCTTCGCGCCGACGTACCCGTGACCCACCTCGTTCGTCTTGTTCCTGCCTATGTCGTGAAGCAGTGCTCCCGCGATGATGGCGTCTTCGTCGATCTCCTTTCCCCTGGCGGCGAGTGCATCGGCCAAGACCTTGGATGCCCGAGCCACGGTCTTGCAATGGCTGACGATCCGCTCGTTGCTCCCGTACTTTGCATGAAGGGCCATCGCCTGCCCTTCATCGGGAGTCACTTGTTTATGTCCTCTTCGAGCTGCTTGATCTTCCAGCGCAGGGCCGCCCTGAGCTCCGTGTTGTCCACCCTGTTCAGCGGCTTCTGGCAGGTCGGGCACTTGAAGAACGACTCCATGGACTCCTCGAAGGTGCGGGTCACGCAGGTCAGTGTCCCGCAGTGATAGAACTCGTGAGCGTCCTCGTACTCGAGCCGCTGCTTCAGCCTGTTCAGGATCTTCTTCTTCTGGGTCTGGATGAAGCCGTCGGTCTGGTCCCTCTGCGCCTTCCATCTGTAGACGAACCAGCCCCTCTTTGGGTCGCGTACCCTCACCCCAGTGATCAGGCTCCTCCCGAAAAGGTCGTACAGCGCCTTCCTGACCGTCTTTATCTTCAGGCCCGTGGCCGAGGCGATCTCCTCGTCGGTGGCGTTCTCGTTGTTGAGCAAAGCCCTCGCTACACGGACGTAGTCCGGCCCTCCTATCAGCCCGGCTACTTTGACGAACGTATCCTCATACTCAATCTTCACTTTAGTTTCTCTACCCTCTTGCCTTTCTCGGAAGGAATTATCTTCAGCTTCGACCGCTCAAACTCCTTCTTAAGTTCTTCTCCCCCCTGGAGCTCGTGAAGCGCCACTGCGAGCGCAGCGACCTCCGAATGGGGCTGGGAGGTCACCGCGATGTTGTAGTCAGCGACCTGGTAGACCTCGCCGGGCACCTTGGGCCCTCCCACGACCACCAGGAGGCTGTCGTGGCTCCTGAGTTCGCCGACCTTGTCCTGGATCGGCACGCCGTACATCGTCAGGTGCACGACGAGCCTCCCCTCCTTCTTCGCCTCGCTCAGGGCCCTCTTCCATGAGGAAATCTGGTGCACCTCAAAGCTCCCTCCCCACGCCTCTCTGACCTCCCTCACGCTCTCGAGTAGCCCATCGTCTATCTCTTCGAGGTAGATCGATTCGGCACCGAATGCCCGCGAGACAAGACAGAGATGCGTCAGAGTACGATAGTCCCTGACATGCCTGTGCCCTATCCTCAGCACCCTGACGCTCTTCTCCCGGAGTCCCATCGTCTGCGCGCTCCTCAGGAGGCCATCTGGGTCCGAGTCTTCCTTCGCGGCCTCAGATGCCGGTGCGTCCTTCCAGTTCAGACATCGGGACCAGAAGGTTCACCTTGAGGTGGTGCATGAACTTCCTCGTGAGCACCGGGTCGGGTTTAAGCTTCTTCGACTCCACCATCCTGATCACCGAAAGTTTCTCGTTGAGCATCCTGCCAAGGTCCTCCTGGGAGAGGCCAAGCTTCTCCCTCGCCTGCCGTATCTTGAGGTTGTACTCGGGGTCCACCTCGAGCTCGGGGCTGGAACCGACGAAGCTGCTCTGCGCAGGCCTGAACGACGACTGGACCTGGCTCGGACGCGCATCCCTCACGACCGGCCCGCCCACGGGCCTTCCAAGCTTCACGCAGTTGTTGCAGACTATCATTATGGCCCCGTCGATCTCCACCCTGTTCGGCCCCGTCCTCAGCGGTGAGCCGCAGACTTCGCAGGCTGCCTTCACAAAAATCAGGCGCTCGCAGAGTTCTTCCCCTTAAAAGAGTTAAGTCGGGCCCTCCCCTGAGGCTGAAGAGAGCTTCCGGATTGAAGGTCATAGACGAGAGAAGGCGCTTCGCCCTGATGCTCGACTACGAGTTTGGGAGGGGCACGAGCAGCGCGCTGCCGAAGAGTGGTCTGGAGTTCTTCTATTCTCGAAAATCTGACCGCCTGAAGCAGGTAAACCATGAAGGAAGGCTCTTCGTGATCATCAGGCCGAACGG
This sequence comes from uncultured Nitrosopumilales archaeon, assembly GCA_964486265.1. GTDB lineage: Archaea > Thermoproteota > Nitrososphaeria > Nitrososphaerales > Gagatemarchaeaceae > Gagatemarchaeum. The sequence goes on from CAZAMW010000019.1 coordinate 3,495, forward strand.
CGCCATAGCCCTGACTCTCTACTCCTGCTCGGTCCTCGTCTCGTCAGCGGCCTTCCTCAGGAATTCGGTCACGGTGAGTGACGAAGCCGTGGAGTTCGTGCGCAGAGGCAAGTCGGTCTTCTGCAAGTTCGTCACGAAGGTCGGCAAGCACGTCCTCCCGGGTGGGGAGGTGGTCGTGCTCGACGGGCGCGGCTCGCCCATAGGAGTCGGACGCGCCAAGGTCGCGGGCATCTACATGCGAGAGTTTAAGGCGGGGGTGGCCGTAAAGGTCAGGGGTAATCAGCTTTGAAAATGGGTGACAGGCAGGCCCGTCGCATGATGGACCGTATGGGCATCAACATGAAGGAGATGCCCGACGTCGAGGAGGTCATAATCAAGACCGGCTCGAAAGAACTGCACATCCGGGACGCCCAGGTCTCAGAGATTAACGCCCAGGGAAGCAGGATATTCCAGGTGATGGGGGAGGTGGAGGAGGTAGAGAAGGCGAAGAAGACCTTCTCCGACGAGGACATCCTGCTCGTCCAGCAGCAGGCTAACGTGAGCAAGGAGAGGGCCGTCGTCGCTCTGGAGGAGTCCGACGGCGAGGTCGCAAAGGCAATCCTCCGCCTGACGTCCTGAGCGCCGCGGCGAGTAAGATAGAAATACCTCGGGTTGCAAATACCCAAGGTATGAGCGAAGGCAAGGAAGAGCACTCACACGGCGGTCCGCAGGTTCCGGCTGCGCTCTCGAAGACCATACACATGGGAATACCGATAGCGTCGATGCTCCTCATCCTGGCGTTCGCGGTCACGACGTTCCTTCCCTCGGACAAGACCACCCTTCCCGCCGAGTCAACCACGCTCTTCATACCGGTCTACCTCACAATAGTGGTGATACTCGTCTTCGCCTCGATGTACCTCTTCAAGAGGCTTCTCGACACGGAAGCGAAGTACGAGGTCTGAGCCGCTCAGCGGGACGCTACATCGGGATAGGGCTTCTGGACATCATCAGGCCGCTCGCCGTCATACCCGCTCCAACTACGACCATCCCCAGGCTGTAGACCGACGAGAACTCGGTGGTCATCACGGCCCCAGAGCTCATTACGAGTCCCACGACGACCATGACCACCCCGTAGACCGTCATCATGATGGAGAACAGCCTTGCGAACCTGAACCCTATAGATACGACCGAGAGCAGAGCGGTCGCCACCACCGCGGTTCCGAGCACCAGGAGGAGACCAGCCCAGGCGTACGCCGGGGCCTCGTTCATCATCCCCGTGCTGCTCGCCCGCTGCAGAAGTAGCTGGGAGGCTGAAGCAAAGTCCAGCAGCCCGCCTATGAGTCCCAGGATGAAACCGTTCGTCGACGCCAAGTTTCCTTGCCTCGTCGGGACGGGACGCCTATATGACTATAATACACCTTGGACGACAGCGAAAACGAGGCGCATCCTGGTTGGCCGCTGAGACGAGTACCGTCAAGCCCAAAAGACTCGACTGGGTCTATGCAACGCTCCCGGTCAACATAGCTCTGGGTCCGGTGGGCACGTTCGTCCAGCTCTACCTTCTCCAGCTGAACGGCGTGCAGGCCGGGACGGTCTACGTTGCCGTGGCCGTCACCGCATTCAACGCGGTGAGCATCCCTGCGGCGATAATCTGGGGCTTCGCGACAGACCACCTGAGGAAGCGGAAGCTCGTCATCGTCGTGAGCTACGCTGTAACCACGGTCTTCCTCTTCTCTTTCTTCTTCTCGGATTCCAACTCGGGGATAGTCTTCGTCTACTCGCTCGTGTCGTTCATCTCCGCAGCTTCCGCGACGCCCCTCAACCTCCTGATAATGGAGAGCGAGCAGAAGAGCAGGTGGGCCAGCGGCTTCGCGAGGCTCTCGCTGGTCTCGAGCGTCGGGGCCACCATCGGATACGTGCTCTGCTCGGTGTGGGTGCAGTTCCTGCCGGTGATCTGGCTCGTCATCCCCTTTGGGGTGCTCTCGCTTGTCTCCGTGGCCATGTCGATAGTGCTCGTGCAGGAGCCCCCGTATACCTTCGAGAGGGAGGTGGTCGTCATGCAGAGACCGAGCTTCCTGCAGCGGCTGGTGGCCTTCCCTCTCTTCTTCCTCAACATCCCCCGGCCTTCGGACTTCAGAAGACTCTTCAAGGGCGTCAGGAACGAGCTGACTAGCTACGTTCCGCTGCTGTACCTCTCGATCATCCTGTTCTACCTCGGGAGCGGCGTCTTCAACACCTCATTCGTCCCTGCTCTCTCCGACCATTCGCTGACCGAGAGCGAGGTCTACGCCGTGAGCGTCGCTGCGCTGGTCGCGCAGATCCTGGCGTTCAGGTACGCGGGAAGGTACATCGCGAACCGGTCCCTGGTAGGCGTCGCGGTCCAGACTCTGCTCCTGCGGGGTGGCGCCTACGCCCTCCTCGGCGTGGCATCTCTTCTCGTCCCGGGGGTGCTCTTCACCATACCCGCCCTCATCTTCTACCCGCTCTCGAGCGGCATCGCGTACGGGATCTACTACACGGCCTCGAACACTATGATCTTCGACTCTGTGAAGGGGAACCACCACGGCTCCTCGCTGGGCGTCTACAGCGCTGTGGTCGGTGTCTCCACGACCTTCGGGTCGTTCGCTTCGGGACTGACCTCCCACTACCTAGGGTTCGACTTTACCTTCGCGATCGCCGGCGGGCTATTGGTCGCGGCCGCCTTCATCACCGCCACCCTTTCCCGCGGGAAGTCGTCCGAGCAGAAGAGCGCCTAGCAAACAGCGAATTCCGACCCGCGCAGACAAAAGTATGACAGAATCGAACGGCGATATTGAAATTATTTGTCAGTACTTGCAAGAAACATCAGGATATACTTAAATAATGTCCGCTGTCGATGCGATGAGCGTAAAAGATGGCAGTCGCAATCACCGATGCTCAAGCATTACTCTCCGTGGCGGCCGCGATAGCAATAGCCGGCGGTCTCATTGGAACAGGTTTGGCACAGCAAGGGATTGGCGCCGCAGGCATGGGAATCATCGCGGAGAAGCCCGAGAAGTTCGGTCAGGTTCTGTTCTTCTTCGTCATCCCCGAGACCCTGTGGATCATCGGCTTCGTGCTCGGCATCATCTTGCTCCTCAACATCCTCTGAGGACGGTTGACCCCTAGTGGCAGCCGAGTCTCTGCTCAAGGAAGTAGAGGAGAAGCGCAAAAAGACGATAGATATGCTGGAGGCCGAATACTCGGCCAAGAAGGCGGAAGTTACCAGCCGCGCTGCCGAGCAGAAGGCCTACATCCTGGATTCTTCGAAGAAAGAGGCCGCCACCCTCGCACAGAGGGAGCGTATCAGGATAGAAGGGGCTGCGAAGCTCCAGTCCAAGAAGATGGCGTTCGATGCGACCGAGAAGATGCTTGAGAGCAACATCGCGGCACTGAAACAGATGATCGGAGACCTGTCCGCTTCGAAAGAATATTCTGAGATGCTCTCCAAGATGACGGCCTACGCCACCAAGAGGCTTGGCGGAAACATCGCGGTGAGGTGCCGCTCTTCGGACCTCCCGATGATGAAGAAGCTCGGCGTGAAGGTCGCCTCGTCCGACCTCGAGAGCGCCGGCGGGTTCAAGGCGACGAGCGCTGATGGCACTCTCGAGCTGGACCTCACCTTCGAGGAGCTCCTGCGAAACCGTGAAGAGGAGGTCCGTGCGTTCGTCCTTGGTAAGGAGTAGCCTGGGATGCAATCCTCGTACGCCTCCAGCTCGGGTGTCCTGAGGGTCCTTTCTCTTCAGTTCCTATCCAAGAATCAGCTTACCGACCTAGCCAAGTCGAAGGACTCGGCCGAGATCGCGCAGAGGCTGGAGTCGACGTGGTACGGATCGGACATCGAGGCTGCGGAGGCGACCTACAAGCCACCGGAGTCCATAGAGATTGCAGTCAACAGGCATCTTGTGTACGTCAACAGGGTCGCCCTGCAGGCGGCTCCCGTCTTCGGCAAGGACGCCCTTCGAGCCTACCTGTCAAAGTGGGACATCGAGAACATCGAGCTCATAATCGCTGCCAAGAGCCTCGGCAGGACCCTGGAGCAGACCGAGGCGTTCCTTGTGTCGGCGAGGAACATCCCCGTCGGACTCTCGTTAAACACCATACCTCTCAGCGAGCTGCACAACCTCCTCCAGCAGCCCGATGTCGAGACCGTGATCAATTACCTGGTGAAGTACGGATACGGAGCGGTCCTGCTTCAGCAGCTGGGTGAGTTCCGCAAGTCCGGAGACCTGGGGGTGTTCACGATCGCCCTCCAGAACTACTACTATGCCAAGCTCTTCCAGGAGCTCAGATTCCTGCAGGGCGACGAGGGTCTGCTTAGGGAGTACTTCCGCACGGAGATCACCAAGAGAAACGTCCTGAACCTGTTGAAGGCCAAGGAGTCGAACGTTAGTCGGGAGACGTTCGCAAAGCATCTGATCGAAGGCGGCCTGGTGAATCAGGCGAGCCTCCTGGATGCGTACGGTTCACCCGACCTGGGCGAAGTGGGCAAGAGGTTCGAACAGACCTTCCCCATGACGGAGCCGCTAGAGAAGTACAAGCAGAGCCACGACCTGACGGAGCTCGAGGTCAGCCTGGACAGGATAATGGTGGCCAAGTTCGTGCCGAAGTTCCGCAGCCTGGCCATATCGCTGACGTCGGTCTTCTCCTTCGTCCTGCAGGCGGAGTTCGAGAGGCAGAACATCAGGAGGATAACGTACGCGAGACAGTATGGCATGACCGAAGAATACATAAGGTCAATTATTCTTACGGGTTAAAACAAAATGAGTGGAAGAACTACGGCCCAGAGCGGAAAGATAGCGGTCGTCGGCGACCGCGAGCTAGTTCTTGGCTATCGTCTGCTCGGGGTCGAGGACGCGTTCATCACCACGAATGATAACGCGCAGAAGGTAATAATGGACCTGTTCAACGCGAACGACCACGGTCTGATCATAGCGGGAAACGACGTCAGGAAGGCTCTCTCCGTGGCGGCCAGGGAGAAGCTGGAGTCCTCTATAATACCGCTCGTCGTCTTCATGCCGCCGATCAACTCGGCTGCAGGACAGGAAGAGTCACTCGCTCGCCTGGCGAGGCGCGTTTTAGGGGTCGACCTTAAGGTGAGTGCATGATGAAAGAAGGTACCATAGTCAGAATCACGGGCCCAGTCGTAACGTCGGAGGGGCTGGAGGGGGCAAAGATGTTCGACGTCGTAAGAGTGGGCCAGCTAGGCCTAGTCGGCGAGGTCATCAAGCTGGAGGGCAGCAGGGCCATCCTGCAGATCTACGAGGACACGACGGGCCTCCGACCTGGGGAGAAGGTGGTCAACACGGGCCAGGCTCTTTCGGTCGAGCTCGGCCCCGGCCTTCTGACGTCGATCTACGACGGTATCCAGAGACCGCTGAACGTTCTCAAGGAGAAGAGTGGAGACTTCATCAGCAGGGGGCTGGTGATACCCGCCCTCGACGAGGCGAAGAAGTGGGAGTTCGTCCCGACCAAAAAGAGCGGTGACAAGGTTTCCCAGGGAGAGATCATAGGGACGGTCCAGGAGACGCAGCTCGTCTCACACAAGATAATGATACCCCCGGGCGTGAGCGGGGAGCTGAAGGAGATCAAGGGGGGGAAGTTCACGATCAGGGAAGCGGTGGCAAGGGTGAAGACCCAGTCGGGAGAGGTCGACATCTTCCTTGCGAGCAAGTGGAGGGTCAGGACGCCGAGGCCCATCTCCAGAAAGCTTCCTCCGGACACTCCGCTCCTTACGGGACAGAGGGTGTTCGACACGTTCTTCCCGGTGGCCAAGGGAGGGACGGCGGCCATCCCGGGCCCGTTCGGTTCCGGAAAGACAGTGTCTCAGCAGCAGCTCGCCAAATGGAGCGACAGCCGGATCATCGTCTACGTGGGCTGCGGAGAAAGGGGGAACGAGATGACGGAGGTCCTTGCGACTTTCCCAGAACTGGAAGACCCGCGCTCGAAGCGGCCTCTCATGGAGAGGACGATACTCGTGGCGAACACTTCAAACATGCCCGTCGCCGCCAGAGAGGCCAGCATCTACACGGGTATCACGATAGCCGAGTACTACAGGGACATGGGCTACGACGTCGCGCTCATGGCCGACAGCACCTCGCGATGGGCAGAAGCTCTGAGAGAGATCTCGGGCAGGCTCGAGGAGATGCCCGGCGAAGAAGGATATCCGGCGTATCTCGGAAGCAGGCTCGCCGAGTTCTACGAGCGCTCGGGCAAGGTGGTCGCCCTGTCGCCCGAGGAGAGAATCGGTTCCGTTACGGTGGTCGGCGCTGTATCGCCTCCGGGTGGAGACTTCTCTGAACCGGTCTCGCAGAACACCCTCAGAGTCACCAGGGTGTTCTGGGCTCTGGACGCGAGCCTCGCAGCGAGGCGCCACTTCCCGTCGATTAACTGGCTCACCAGCTACTCGCTTTACACGGATGACCTGCGCGCATGGTATCAGCAGGCCGTCGGCAGGGACTTCCCCGATATGCGTACCGAAGCACTTGGAATCCTCCAGAAGGAGGCTGAGCTTCAGGACATAGTCCAGCTCGTGGGCTACGACGCGCTCCCCGAGTCCGAGAAGGGTGTAATGGACCTGGCGAAGATGATCAGGGAGGACTATCTGCAGCAGAGCGCCTACGACCCGGTCGACACGTACACCTCCGTACGCAAGCAGTATCTCATGATGAAGACAATCCTGGAATTCGGGAAGATGGAGGCCGAAGCGATAAAGTCAGGCGCGCAGGCAGTGCAGATCGCGGGCCTGCCCGTGAAGACGAGGATTGCAAGGATAAAGTGGACGCCCGAGGACCAGACGGAAGCGCTCGTGCAGGAGATAAGCAACGAGATGAAACAGCAGTTCGGTGCAGTAGTCCAGGAGGTAAAGGTCTGATGCAGCCGGTATCCTACAAGACGGTCTCGCAGGTCGCCGGCCCTCTTCTTTTCGTCAAGAAGGTCGAGAACGCGGCCTACGGGGAGATGGTCGAGGTCACGAACGCGCTGGGCGAAAGGGTGCGCGGGCAGGTCCTGGACGCGGGAGCCGGCCTCGCCGTGGTGCAGGTCTTCGGCTCGACCCTCGGTCTGAGCACTGAAGGGACGTCGGTCAGGTTCCTCGGTGAAACGGCAAGGATCTCCGTCTCCGACGAGATGCTGGGAAGGGTGTTCAACGGGCTGGGGAACCCCAGAGACAACGGACCAGGTATAGTTTCGAAGACCAAGGTGGAGATCGTAGGCTCGGGGATCAACCCCTACAGCAGGGAGGAGCCGTCCGAGTTCATCCAGACCGGGATCTCCACGATCGACGGCATGAACACGCTGGTCAGAGGACAGAAGCTTCCGCTCTTCTCGGCGGCGGGCCTTCCGCACAACCTCCTGGCGGCGCAGATCGCGAGGCAGGCGAAGGTGCTCAGCTCCTCAGAGAACTTCTCCGTCGTCTTCGCGGCGATGGGGATCACCAGTGAGGAGGCGAACTTCTTCATCCGTCAGTTCGAGGAGACGGGGGCGCTAGAAAGGACCGTCCTGTTCCTGAACCTCTCGTCCGACCCATCAATGGAGAGAATACTCACACCGAGACTCGCGCTCACGACGGCAGAGTACCTGGCCTACGAGAGGGAGAGCCACGTGCTCGTGATCCTCACCGACATGACCAACTACTGCGAGTCGCTCAGAGAGATCTCTGCGGCCCGCAGCGAGGTCCCCGGAAGGAGAGGATACCCGGGCTACACTTACACGGACCTGGCTACGATCTACGAAAGGGCGGGCAAGATCAAGGGCAGGAAGGGGTCCATCACGCAGATCCCGATACTCACCATGCCCGCAGACGACAAGACCCATCCCATCCCTGACCTCACCGGGTACATCACCGAGGGGCAGATCTACGTCAGCAGGGACCTCGACCGGGCCGGCGTCTATCCGCCGATAGACGTGCTCGAGAGCCTCTCCAGGCTGATGAACCAGGGGATCGGACCCAAGAGGACGAGGGAGGACCACAGGGGGATGGCCGACCAGCTCTACGCTTCCTACGCCCAGGGCAAGGACGTCCGTGCCCTCTCCGCCATAGTCGGCGAGGAAGCCCTCAGCGAGACCGACAGGAAGTTCCTGAAGGTCGCCCAGCGGTTCGAGAACATGTTCGTAAAGCAGGGCGTGAACGAGGATCGCAGCATCGAGCAGACCCTGGACCTCGGCTGGCAGGTCATCGACCCGCTGTCCGACTCTGAGATCAAGAGGATAAAGCCCGAGCTCATCGAGAAATACAGGAAGAGAACCACAACGCAATAGGACGCGATAGAACTGCCCGCCGCGATAAACATCAAACCGACCAGGATGGAGTACCTGAGGACCATCCGTAGGATTGCGATATCGCGCAAGGGCCTGAAGCTCCTCAAGCTCAAGAGGTCTGCACTCATATTCGAGTTCTTCAACATGAGCAAGACCGTAGCGGACCTCAGGAGCGGGCTCCAGGCGAAGCTCATAAAGGGCTACGAAGGCATACACAGCACGGAGATGTTCGTCGGACCCCTGCGGCTCGAATACGAGTCGATGCGAATCCCGAGAATCCACGAGCTGACGCTGAAGAGCAAGAACGTGATGGGGGTCAAGATACCAGAGGTGACCTCCGAGAGTTCCGGTTCGGCTGGTCAGGAGTATCTCCTCGAGATACCCGCCGCCGTCAACCAGGCCATCAAGGCCTACCAGGACGTGCACCAGATGGTCCTGAACGTTGCGGAAAAGGAGACGGCGCTGAGGAAGCTACTCATGGAGATTGAGAAGACCAAGCGCAGGTCCAACGCGATCGAGAACGTCCTGATTCCGAGGCTTCAGGCCAACGCGAGGTACATCAAGTTCAGGTTCGACGAGATGGAGAGGGAGAGCTTCACAAAGCTGAAGACCGTGAAGAGAAAGATGGCAGAGCGTGAGATGGGGGGAGAAGGCGATGAGTGAAAAGGCCGAGAAGCCGATGGGGCTCCCGCCGTACTACTGGGCGAAACCGCCCGTAAAAGCGAGGCCCTCGACGAGAGGGTTCGTGAACAAGCAGCAGAAGCAGTTCTATCTCATAAGGGTCGGTTTCGCGCTCGCAAAGATAGCGGCCGCAGCGGCGCTTGTGTTGCTGATAGTATCGAGGTTTTGAACTTAGCAATGTCAACAAACTACGCCGATACCCTGAAAAGAATCAAGGAAGCCGAAGAGACGAGCAACAGAGAGGTCGCCGAGAAGAAGAAGTCGCTCGAGAATGAGCTG
>CAZAMW010000020.1:0-12674 GCA_964486265.1 uncultured Nitrosopumilales archaeon
GCCCATCCTGGTTTTGTTCCGGCGACACAGCTCCAGGTCTGTTAGATGAGTCGCACCTTCGCGTGGAAACGTTCAATTAACTCCAGGAGACATCCCGCAAGAATGAAGCAAGGAAGACTTGGAATGAGTTCGGGGGCGGCTGCCGGGTCGTTGATAGTGGTTGTGATAATCGCCGTGTCAGGCTACCTGATTCTCCAGCCACCCAGCAGCAGTCCGAACAATGCGACCACCACATCAGCAGCCTCGGCCTCCTCCGCAGTGTCCATCTTGACGAACACCACAGCGGTGACTGCGGTAGGCTCGACTGCCGACAGCACCACGATCACGGGCACGGCGAGCACCTCAGAGGCGCTTGCTAGCTCAACCGTTTCCTCATCCGTAGGCAGTTCTACGACCACAACGACAGCGTCGGTCTCAACCGCCACCGTCATTTTGCCACAGGGTGCCGGCCTAGGTAAGAACTTCTCACCGGCGACACTTACCGTAGCATCCGGCACGAATATCACCTTTGTGGACCAAGATTCGACAGCACCACATAACGTCTACTTTACGTCGGTTCCTGCTGGCGCAAACATACTGGGCAACTCCAACCCTCCGACGCTCGTGAAGGGTGAAAGCTACTCTGTGATTCTGACGGTTCCGGGTACTTATGAATACGACTGTCAGTTTCACGCTGCCTGGATGGTCGCAAGTATAGTTGTGACGTAGCAACGGCATGAGAAGCTGCGGCAGATGAGTCCTCGTTGGCATGCAAGGAGCTTCGCACTGGCCTTCCGCTTTTGGCGCTCGACAGTCGTCGCTGGGAGTCGAACTGAGGTTCCTGTCTACCTGATCCGGGCACCCACTCGCTGCAAGTCGCAACTGAGACGCCAACTCTCGGAGCGGTCCTTGATGCCAAATGGTCGTGACCGCTTGGCGATGGGTATTTGATGTTCGACATTCAACTCGATTCAGGGAGGGGCAGGGGCTTGAGGGTACGATCCTCTAGGAACTCTGAGAGAGAGTCGACATAACTGTGACGGTCGATACAAAGGCTTCGGTATTCGTGAATGAATTGCGCCTGTTCAGGGGAGCTCTATGCCCAAGAGTAGGAAAGCGTACACAAGGATTGTGAGGTCTGCCATGGCTATGATGTAAGTAATGCCGCCGAAGTACAGGAACATCGCTCCCGATGCGATTGCGGTAGCTATGAAGATCAGGCTGATGAAGGAAAAGGGCACCTTGTGGCGTCCATCGGGATGAGGCCTTACCGCGTCAGAATCAGAGACATCCAGCGGTGTCCGAGGAGGATGGTCTAGGTTTGTTCTGCTGCCTCTCGAAATCCTGTAGATGTGCGATATGGTTGCAAATACAACGAGGTTGGCAGCCAAGAGCAAGGCGAAGGCATCGGTGGTCGGCACAGAGAGGACGTTCAACGCCCAGAGCGCCGCCACGGTCAACACCTGCAGCAACAATAGACCGGTCACGAAGAGAGCTAGTGACTGAGAGGCCCGTGCGACGGCGGCCTTGATAGTAGCCATCACGAGAGCGACGACCATGGCAAGTGTAAGGCCTGCGAAGGCAAAGTGCACCGTCTTCATAATCGATGGGAAGGGCGTGGAGGTCATACCTGTCCCCGCAATCACTGTCAACGCGAGTGCCCCGAGAGCCGAGTAAGTAATCACCAGCGGTATCCGGCGGCCTGTCTCCCTCCCTGCGTCGCTCCTCATGCCTTTCGACGTGATGGCCAGAGAGACGCCGGTGACCGGCATGCCAACCGCCATGACGGCCGTCATCAGCATGTTGGTCGTTTCGTAAGTGGTAAAGCCGGCGCTACTGCCAAGGAATGCGAAACCAGATGCACCTCCGATCACAGCAACTACAAACAGAACAAAGTTATAGATGGAGACCCTTCTCATTCCTTGTATCCCGGCAATCAAAGCGACGAGGGCCGTCGCGACACCGAAGCTGGAGGCGAGTATGCCGTGGCCGATTACCTGCGGCGTTGTGATGGAAGCCCCAAAGACGTTGAATGTAGTGAACACGCCCGCGGCGTAGGCCAGCGAAAGGAACAGCGCCTGCACGTAGATGAGACGGACTAGAAGCCTCGCACGAGCTAGTTTCATCTCCTGAGTCTGGGCAGGGATAACTGCTGTATTCGTCATCGATGGCTCACCTCAAGCATACCTCAGCTGAAGGCCTCGACGACTCTGAGAGCCCGCATCACCTTGAGCGTGGCATAGTATGAGAGGAAGAGCGCGAGCATGAATAGAGCCGACATCAGCCATCCGCCTATGAGCGTCAGAGAGCCAGATGCTCTCGACCCTCCGGTAGAGAGGAAGAGGAGCCCTCCTACTGTCGCCACAATGATGGATAGGACGGACCCCATACTGAATATAGCGACCTTCCTGAGCCCGTAGATGAAGCCCACAATCATTACGATGAACGTAATCGTAAAGTTAAGTGTAGCAGTGACCATGTGGATGATGTTCACCAGGTCGCCGATGTTGATTGTAGAGACCCCCGATGTGATAAATATGTTGGCGTACATACCAGTAGCGTAGAGGAGCACAAAGACAACGAAGTTGGCGTAGCAGAGGTAAAGCGTAATCCTGAGGCCGCTGAGGCCGACGCTCCCGACCTCTTCCCCTTTCGACAGTGAACGGTTTTGTGACGTCTCCATTCTGATTTTTCACGACCTGCATACTTAAGGGAAGATCCCGTACTTTATCCTGACATCCTCCCTGACGATGAAGATTCGGCTCATGAACGTGCATATCACCGCCACGATGAGTGCGGTGGCCATTGCGAAAGAAGATAGACCAGCGGAGAAGACGTTGTCTATCGAAGTTGTCGAATTGTACAGAAAGAGCGGACCGCCTACGAAGCCGACCACCCTGACGAGAATCGCGCCAACGTGCAACCAGATGACCGGTGTGAGTCCACCGACCCTCCTCGCTAAAATGATCACCGGGACGCTCATCGCGGTGCTCGCCAGACCGAGGGCGACATGCGTCACGAGCAGAGGGGTTGTCACTATCTGGAAGACTATACTTACGAAAGTCGGCTGGAGCGTAGAGGGTACAACGTAATAGTAGTTCAGCAGCATGCCCACAGCCACAACACCCCAGTAGAACGCGAACTGGAAATACAGCATCAAGAAAATCCGATGAATGGTCTTGGAGAGTTTCAGGCTCGTGTCGGCCACATCATGTTCCAATTGTGGACCGTCCCCTTTGTTCAATGGTATATCTGCTTTAAAAACATAAGTTATGGCGCGGATGGGGAACCAGTTTACGCTGCGCCTATCGCCGTGCTCAGGAAGACCAGGGTGAGGATGATTGCGGCGGTATTTCCCTTGCCCACGCTCCTACGCCTTCCTCCTCTGGCTTATCAAGAACCCCAATCCCCCCAATACTGCACCGAGCCCAGCGAGAAGGACGAGCAGGCCGATAGGGTCGACGAGCTGGCTGAGATATTGCACGTGTATCTGCCCATCGTTGTAGCCAAGGCCTCCCCCAGATACCGGCGCTCCTGCGTATCCTCCCATGTAGCCACCCCATATCATCAGAATCGTCGAGCCGGCGACTCCGACGTTCATCAGGACGTATTGTCCCCAAGCTAGATAGGTCGCAACCCCGCGATACAGCTTCCCTTCTATCCCTTCTATGTAGAAGTAGAAGAGCGCTGTCACGGCTACCGCGATCACTCCGACGACGAGGTAGAGGATGTAACCAGTGAAGAGCCATGTCCCGGCGCCTCCGGCGGCTATCACCTTGGATGGGCTGTAGTAGGAGCTGATGTTGAAGTAGCTCAACGGCTCCACGATGAGGAGCGTGATGATGGTGATTATGGCGCCCTGGATTACGGCGGCCCAGATCCATCTTCCAGCCCACTTTCCCTGTATTCGTCTCGAGTCGAGCGGCCCGGCCCCTTGAGGGTTGGTCATCTAGCTCATCGCCTCGCCGTTGCTTCCGTAGCTAATCGAGAGACGTCTGCTAAGGATCTTCTCCTGCACGTCCTTGTTCATCTCCGCGTCGACTGCCACGCCGTGTGGGTCTGCGGATATCCTGAAGGACCGGAAGGAACTTCTGTACAGGGCATATCGCTTCCCGGAGCTCGTTATCACTATCCTCTCGACGACGACCAAACCGTCGTCCGCGAGCTGCCGCATGCGTCTGTAGCACGTGCTCAGCGGTATAGCTTCGTGCGAGCTGATCTCCTCGATGGTCCTGGCCTGGTCAATCACGCGCATCATTATCCTCTCGGAGAATCTGTCTGAGAGCGCCTTGAGAATTGAGCCCGCCGTCTCTGTGCTTACCGAGACGAGCGCGCTGGTGCGCCGCTCTCCGGTCATCCCTATCGCCGTTGTTGGGACGTTCATTGCTTGTCGGCTTCTGCTGAGCCACGACGGTATTTCATCAGGCCGTATTCATTGCAGGAGAGTATGCCGCCAAAATCCAATTGCAGCGACTTGCAATTTTGAGCCGGGCAAATGGCTGCACCCGGTACGGTCGAGTGATATATCTCACGAACGTACGGCGAGTGTGGAGATATGAAAGCCAGAGGGATCTATGTCGTCGGAATTCGCCGGGGTCACGGTCACATAGAGAGGATAAGGCGGGAGATCCTCCGCGTCAAAGGTGTTTCAGACGTGAAATTCAACTATCTGACTCACAAGCTTACGGTGAGCCACGACGGAAGCCAAGCCACACTCGACGCGGTCAACGATGTCCTTGGTGACACAATCAGGCTGAAGAAGCCGAGTCCCGACTAGGACTCAGTCGGGAAAAGTCGGCCCCTCAGTCTTGCGTCGACGGTTGGGCTTGTTCTGTGTCACGAGCTTCTTCGCCCAGGAATGCACCTCGTCGAAGGACTTTCCGATGTCGTACGAGAAGACCTTGTACGAGTACCTTTGCTTCGCTGAGAGAATTGTCACCTTCACCTGGTTCTTCTTCTTTTGAGGGTTGTTCCCTTCCCACTCTATGACGGCCCGTGCCTCGGTTACGTCCGGGAACACCCTGGTGAGAAGTTTGACGGACTCGAGGAACTTCGAACGGACGAGGGCGGCCTCGAAGGAATCCTCAGGTAAGCCCACGACGTACATTGGGACCGGCGACGCATTGTCTTTCCTGACTAGAAGCTTCATGAAGTCCCTGTAGGTCACAATCCCTTGGGCCTCATCCGTGTTCATGATGACCGAGTAGTTGGTGGACATGCGCTGCATATCGCGGAACACCTTCTGTAGCGAATCCGTAACTTCGTTGGTCAGCGGCGTATCATCTGCGAACATGCCGACCGGTTCATCGTGGCGGCCCTTCAGTCGCTCACCCTTTTGGTCTCTGGTCGGGGTTGGGAGCAGATTGAACACAACTTCAGCAGAGGTGACGACGCGCATCAGCTTCAGGTCCTCGAGAACCGGGATCTGGTCGACCTTCTTCCGCCTCATGAGCTCAATGGCGCTGGAGACGGTCGAAGATGGTTCGAGAGTAACTAGAGTTGGAGTCAGTATCGAGGACAGCCTCACTCTGACATCCGTCTCCAACAGCCTGGCGACAACTGACGGTGAAGTTATCGCCCCAAGGAGCCTGTTCTCCTGGTAGACGGGCATAGACCTCGTCCTGTACTCGAACATGAGCGAGGCGGCATCACCGACAGTGTTGCTCGTGTTCAACCGTGGAACCTGATGCATGAGCTTGGACAATCTCGTCTCGACGTCGGTGAGACTCAGCATGTCTCTGACGGTAACGATCGATGTCCTACCTTGCTCCTCCACGAACGCTTCGTAGTTATTCGTCTCCCTCAAGTAGCCTATGAGAGTCGAGGCCTTGTCAGTCGAAGAGAAGACCTTAGTTTCTGAGACCAGATCAGCGACTGACGTCGGGATAAGTTCGTTCGGATTCATGACGTTCTACCTGACCACGGTTCTGCATGATGGCCTTAAGAACGTAGATACCATTCTCATCGATGAGAAAAAGCGAAAAGCATTCCGCCGTCGCTTACCGGCGACGCGTCCTGCCCCCAGCTGGATCGATGGACTAGGACGAACTATGCTGTCGCTAAGCGGCTGGTTGTGGAGCGGGGCACTGGGAAGGGTTGGATGGTGCCTGACAACGACGGCCCAAGTGCTCCAGCCGAGCGACGGGCTCTGCCAGCAGGAACGAGCGAACACAGATGGTTTTTCATGCGGTCAGGAGGAATCGTCGTTCTCGCGCTGAACCCGTGAATCGCGGTTCTCAGCTTCGGAAATCGCATACTCTCTCTAAATGGTGAGGGTTCTGTCTCCGTATTCATGAGTGCGCAAAACGGCACTGCCGCTACCGTCGCTCCCATGCCAAACTACAAGAGTATACTGGTCGGATATGACGGCTCAGGCAATTCACAAAGGGCACTAGGCCGTGCAGTGGCGCTGGCCAAGGAGCACGGAGCCTCACTGAGGATAGTCACGGTTGCGGACACGAGCATGCTCGCTTCCGCTCCGATGGTTCCTCCTATCCCCGAGGAGGCGTTCGAGGACCTGGTCAAGAACGAGAAGGACATCCTCGATGACGCGGTCAAGACAGCTTCGTCGATAGTGCCCCGGGTGACCGGGTCGGTAGAGGAGGGATACCCAGCGGACTGCATCCTGAACCTGGCTGCTGGCAGCGGCGCTGACCTCATCGTGCTTGGAAGGAGAGGCATATCAGGGGTCGAGCGATTCTTCCTGGGTGGAGTGTCATCGAGTGTCGTCGCCCATTCCGAGTGCGACGTTCTGGTAGTGAAGTGAGGTGGTACGAGTGCAGGTCCCCGCCTCCGGGCAAGGCTATCCGCTGATTTCCAGCGTCGAGAATCGTCCTCCCGAATTATATACGGATGAGCGGCGTTGCAATCGCTGATCTGTATGCAGCAGAAAAGCCAGGGGGACGACAAGGGAACCCAGCTCAAGAAAGAGCTGGGGCTCTGGAGTCTCGTCGGCTTGGGAGTGGGCGGCATCATCGGTTCAGGTATCTTTGGTCTGATTGCGGCGTACGGGGCGGATGCGGGACCCGCGCTGACATTGGCAATCGTCTTTGTAGGGATAATCATGACGATGCTCGCCTTGGTCTACGCCGAGCTAGGGTCCAGATTCCCGCTAACGGGCGGTCCTTACTCAATCCCCAGACTCGCTCTGGGAAACTCCGCTGGGTATCTCGTAGGTTGGGGCTATTTCCTCTACGCCTTCACCGGCACCGCAGCAATAATAGATGTGTTCGTTACATATGCGGGATTCTACGTGCCCGGGCTCGCCGTCGGTCTCACCCTCACACCCGTCGGCATAGGAGTGGCGTTAGCTGCGCTCGGGGTCTTCACGATAATCAATGTGATGGGCGTGAAGTGGGGCGGCCTGTTCGGCATTGTGACAACCGTGACGAAGCTGATTCCTCTGATACTCTTCGCCGGCGTGGGTCTGGTCTACCTAAACTTCAGCAACTTCGCACCGTTCATGCCTTCTGGATGGACCGGGATAGCCGTGGCGATGGCGCTGGCGGTGTTCATGTTCACAGGATTCGAGGCAGTGGTTATTCCAAGCGGCGAGGTCAAGAACCCTACGAAGACGATTCCGAGGGCGATGATAGTTACAATGGCAGTCGTCGTCCTCGTCTATGTCGTCATAGGAATAGCGTTCGTCGGAATGATCAACTGGTCCGGGCTAGGAATGAACGTAGGCGATTGGTCCTACAGTACGGGAATCGGCAGTCTGTCTTCGCCGCTCTCTAGTGTCGCCAACGGGGCCGGATATGGGCTGCTGGCGGCAGTAATCACCATAGGAGCGGTCATCAGTACGGCCGGCGCGGGCAGCGACTGGGTGCTCTACCAGGGTCGCATCCCGTTCGCCATGGCCAAGGACGGGCTGTTCCCCAGGGCGATGGGGAGGGTGAACGGTAAGTACGGTACCCCGGTGGTCTCCATCGCTTTCGCAGCGCTCCTAACCGGGATAATCCAGATTCTGTTTCCCTTCTTCCCGGACGTGGTCCTCCTCGCGTCCATCACGACGCTTATTCCGTATGCGGCAGCTTCCGTGTCGCTCGCAGTCCTGAGGAAGAGCCCTAACCTCGGGAATCCCGAACACTTCAGGCTCCCGGCAGGCGTGGCCGTAGCGTTCCTTGGTTTCGTGCTTTCGAGCGTGCTGATCTACTGGGCGACGTGGCCGCTGACCCTCGTTGGAGCGGTACTGACCCTACTGGGCTTTCCTCTGTACCTGTTCGCCAAGAACAAGAAGATGGAGTGGAAAAGGCAGGCGTGGTTCTGGGTCTACGTAGTGGGGCTTACGGCGATATCTTTCGTGGGAGACACCAACTTCATCACGTCTGGAGTCCTGCCCGTCGTGGGTCCCCTGGGCTACGTACCCATGCCATACGACCTGGTGGTGGTCGCCCTCTTCGCATCGCTCACCTTCCTCTGGGCGTACAAGGCGAACGTCGGGAAGACGGCGGAGGGATGAGGACGTGGTCGGTCGCAAACAGTTCGAACGCCCACAATCTGCCGGCACTCCTATGCCGGGTGTGACGCAATGACAGCCAAGATTAGGGCCGAGTGGGAAAATCTGCGCCGGGTCGCGATTCACAGGCCCGGTATAGAGATGTGGTTCGGCCTCCTAGCACCCTACGCGTCGCTCTACGAACGTGCCTTCAACAGGCATGAAGCTCGTGCAGAGCACGGGCGGCTCGAATACGCGCTGAAGCACGAGTTCAAGGTCGATGTCATCCGTCTCAAGGACAAGATACTGGAGCTCGCCGACGAACGGCCCGACGTCAGGGCGAAGCTCATCAGGCTGGCGCTGAATGAGCTTGAGTTTGCAGGCGACCCTAAGGAGACGTCTATGGCGAAGAAGCAGCTCCTCGAGAACGAAAGCGCGTTTGATTCCGGCCATTTCTTCGATATTTTGCTCCTGCAGCCTCGGCTTGACCTTGAGCCGGGTCGCGGGGCCAGGGCCGTCCACGTGAATGTCACCGAGAGGACTCCACTCGCCAACCTTTACTTTATGAGGGACCAGCAGGCCGTGACGAACCGCGGGGTCTTCCTATCGCGCATGTCGAAACCTCAGAGACGCAAGGAAACCAGACTTACGCGGCTCCTCTGGGAGAGCATTGGGGAGGATGTAGTTCATGAAGTCAAGTCACCGGGTACCTTCGAGGGCGGAGATTTCATCCCGATGAAGGATTTTGCGTTAGTCGGCACGGGAGACAGGACCAACGCTCAGGGCGTCAAGCAGATTCTCGAGAGCGGCCTGGACTTCGACGAGGTCGGAGTCGTGCACCAGCCGAGTCACCCCCTGATACCGGGTGCCGAAAGAGACCCGATGGTGGATATGCACCTTGACACATACTTCAACGTGGCAGGCAGCGGGGTGGTAGTCGGCTGTGAACTCCTCCTGAAACGCGCGAGGGTCGACGTGTATCACAGGTCAGGCAAAGGAAGGTACATCCAAGACAAGAAGGTCCGGACGACCCTGCACGACTACATAAGGAAGAAGGGTTTCGAAGTCGTGAACCTGACGACACTAGAGCAACTGTCGTACGCGTCGAACTTCCTCTGCATCAAGGACGGGTCTATCCTGGCAGTAGAGGTCGACAGGACAGTCGGGAATGTTCTCGCTGGTCTGCAGAAGGAAGCCAAGCGGAACCCGCGTAGATACGGGAGGCTGCTCGCGCAGGCCGAGAGGGACTTTCGGGACCTTAGGGATAGTGCTCGCTTCTTCCCGAACAAGAGAGAGCTCTATCAACTGGGTGTTGACGTTTACCCCATAGCCCTTACAAATCTCACGGGAGGCTACGGCGGGGGACACTGCATGACGGCGGCCATCGAGAGGTCGTAACGGGGCGAGCGAAATGAGGATACTCGTCGCCCTGGGCGGCAACGCGATCCTGCAGCATCAGGAGAGGGGGACCGCCGACGAGCAGCTGTCGAACATCCGTCGCGCATGCGTGTATCTGGTCGAGATAATAGAGGGTGGCCACAGAATAGCGATAACCCACGGGAACGGGCCGCAGGTGGGCGATATCCTCCTCAAGGATGAGATGGCAAAGGAGGTCCTGCCTCAGATGCCCCTGGACGTCTGCGGGGCCGAGAGCCAGGGGATGCTTGGGTACATGATCTCGCGCTCGCTGCGAGAGGAGCTGGGACGCCGCGGGATCGATCCTAAGGTGGCGACCGTCCTTACGGAGACTCTCGTCGACCCCAACGACCCGGCGTTCAAGGCTCCGAGCAAGCCCATCGGCCCGTTCTACACGGAGACCGAGGCATCCAAGCTGAGGCAGGAGAAAGGCTGGACCGTAGTTAACGACAGCGGTAGAGGCTACAGGCGGGTCGTGCCCTCTCCGAGGCCTCTTTCGGTCGTGGAGGCACCGGTCGTATCGCAGCTGTTCGACTCCGGAATCATAGTCATTGCGGCAGGAGGAGGAGGCATACCTGTCGTCTCCCTCTCCGATGGATCGACGAAAGGAGTAGAAGCGGTAATCGACAAGGACCTCACTGCCGCTGTACTCGCTGCGGACATAAAGGCGGACATGCTACTGATACTCACGGACGTCGAGAACGCGTTCGTAGACTATGGGAGACCTTCGGCCAGACCTTTGACTCGCGTCACCAGGACCGAGATTGAAGGGTATCTGAAGAAGGGCCAGTTCGCTGCCGGGAGCATGGGACCGAAGGTCGAGGCCGCAATCTCCTTCCTCGACTCGGGTGGCAAGGTCGCTGTGATCACCTCGCTCGAACGGGCCTCCGGAGCCGTCGAACTCAGAGAAGGAACCATCGTCACCTCGGCTTAGGCCGCGCCGCTAAGGCGCCAGATGACGACGAAGGCCTCAGACATCGAACGCAATGGCATCGGAGAGCTGACGTACCTTGGGCTTGGTCTCGAGGTTCTCAAAAATTGACTCGACATAGTGGGTAAGGAATAGACTTCCCTTATCCCCAAGGTCATGCGTGAGCGTCACTGTTGTCTTCCCACCGTGCACGACCTCGCTATAGTCGAAGAAGTTCGCGTGCGCCCCCATCAGCCTGAGATAGTCCAGCGCGTTCGTCACGGAAATCTCTCCCATCTTGGCGAGCATGAAGCTCTCCGGCACGCTACTCCCCGCGCTCTTGCCGGCTTCGGCTATCGCCAGCTCCGTGGCGGCGTTGATTATGCGCTTCAGCGTCGGGGCGGAGAGCTTTACCATGTGAAACTTCTGTAGAAAACGGTCGTATTCGGCGTATGAGACGAACATCTGGTTAGCGAGCGTGTTCAGGCTGACGTTCTGCTTCTTCGAGTCCTCCTGCAGGGCTCTCAGCGCGCTCTCGCTGACCCGGAACGAGATCGTGACCGTCTTCTCCTTCATGTTCGTAATCCGCGAAGCCGGCCACGATTTATAGTTTGAAGACTTCTCGCTGCAAAGAAGGCCTCCAAGGCTAAAATATCTGATTATCCTCCGGCTCCAAAGGCAACCTTGAGCGAAGAAGAGGAAGCGGTCATCCAGGAAAGAGAAAAAGAAGTGGAGGACGTAGAACCCGTAGAGGATGTTGAGGAAGACGAACTTGAGGAGGAGACCGAGGAGGAGTCTGAGGAGCAGGAGTCTGAAAGAATCGAAGAGAGGGAGGACGAAATCGTCAGCGAGAAGCCCGCCCAGAAGACTCGCTCAGGGAAATCCAAGGCTTCAAGGACCAAGGGAAAACAGAAAGCGCGCTAGTCTACGTCGCCCTGTCCTCGCGGGCCGACGGTTCTCAATGATGGGAAGCGTGTACCCGCTTTAAGAGACTTCAGCCATCAACAGCCCATGTCAAGATCAACAGGAAGCGTCCCACCTGCAGTGACGGTAGGCCGGCGCCTCGTTCCCGTGGCCGCTGGGTCTGCACTCGTGTTGCTCGGTCTGGTCGGATTCTTTACGATGGAACCGGGTGCGATAGCGGGCGCCTTGAACAATGGTGCGGCAATGAGCAGCGCGCTGGGAATCCAGTTTTTCGTGGGACTGTTGCTCATCGTTTACGGCGTCGTGATTGCCGGAAGAGCCGAGTAGGTCCAGGACCCGTTAAGCCGATTATTCGGCCGCCAGAGAAGGTCGATTGCTGGGGCCCGGAGACGGCATCGGGACCGGATGACGAAAAGTCTGGTTAGCTTGATCCCTGTTTGGCGAACGGGTTCGAAGAGAGGCTGTCGAACGCCCGGGCCAAATCTTCGAGGATGTCTCTCGGGTCCTCACAGCCGGCGCTCAGGCGTACGAACCCTCCCGGTATGGCATCCCCTCCCCATCGAGCACGTCTCTCAGCGCTAGTGTGGATTCCCCCAAAACTCGTCGCGTTGATGACGAGTTTGCAGGATGCCAGGAAGCGGTCTGCCGTTTGAGCGCAGCGCGGTCCCCAGCACGGCTGTAACCGCGGCCGTGCCAGATGCGAAGGATACCGAGGGTCAACCCTCCAGCTCGCTCAGAGCTTGCTCGAAAAAGGTCCACGTCGGATTATGACACCTTCCGTATGCGTAGGGGGAGGAACCCGGCTCTCCACTGAAGTGATAGGTACTGGCAAACGCGGGACCAGGAAGGAAAGGTTCCCCTTGCGCCGGGGGCGGAAGGCCAGCCCGAATCGCTCTCGCCGCATCGCGAATCTGGCTCCGGCCGTTGTCCGGACTCACGCTGCCGGGAGCCATGATTGTTGCTATCTAGGTCAGGGTAGATAGAACTTGGCTCTCATATATCGAAGTA
>CAZAMW010000021.1:0-12625 GCA_964486265.1 uncultured Nitrosopumilales archaeon
TCTGGCGGGCGGGACGGGTTCGGCGAAGCTGCTGCGAGGTCTCAAGGCAGAGATCGGCGAATTCACGGTGGTCTCGAACGTCGGGGACAACTTCTGGAATCACGGTCTCTACGTCTGTCCCGACATCGACATAGCGGTCTACACCCTGGCCGGCATCTCCGACGTGGCCAAGGGATGGGGGGTCCGCGGGGATACCTTCAACGTCCTCGCGCAGTTAGGGAAGCTCGGCGAGGAGACATGGTTCAACCTAGGTGACATGGACCTGGCGACCCAGATCTTCAGGACGGAACAGCTCTCGAAGGGCCGACGGCTCGGCGACATCACGACGATGCTCTGCGACAGGCTCAAGGTTAGGCAGAGGGTGCTGCCCTGCACCGATGACAGGCTGGAGACCTACATCGACACACACCTTGGACCGATGCACCTTCAGGACTTTTGGGTGAAGAACCATGGCGAGCCCGAGGTCACGGGAGTCGAGTACCGCGGTTCCGAGACTGCGAGGGCGGAGTACCGGGTGGTCACAGCGCTCGAGGAGGCGGACCGGGTGATCCTCTGCCCTGCCAACCCCGTGACGAGCATCCTCCCGATACTCGCGGTGGGTGGCGTAAAGAGAGCGCTCTCTTCCACCAAGGCGAGGAGGGTCGCGGTTTCTCCCATGGTCGGCGACGCGCCCGTCTCTGGCCCTGCGGGGAAGATGTTGAAGGCGATGGGGGCGGGTACCGACTCGTCCTCGGTCGCAGGCCTCTACAGGGGCCTCGTGGACGTGATGGTCCTGGACGCGGCGGACGAAACGAGAAGGCCGGATGTCGAGCGGCATGGGATCCGGGCCGTATCTTCTTCAATCCTTATGAATGACTTTGAAGCGGAGAGACGAGTCGCGAGACAGGCCCTGGTAGCGTAGAGATTGCGAAAGTTCGCCATAATCGTCCCGGTGAAGGGAAACAACCCCAAAGGGCGGCTCGGTGCGATGTTCACGTCCAGGGAGAAGAAGCAGCTCCAGCTCTCGATGCTCGAAGACACCCTCGGTGCTCTTTCGGGTGCGAAGAAGCTGAAACAGACCTACGTGGTCTCGTCCGACAGGGACATCCTCAAGTTCGCCGAGAGGTTCGGTGTGGGCTCCGTCCCGGAGGAGGGCGACGAGGGCGTGAACGAGGCCGTCGAGCGCGCGATGTCGGTTCTCGATGGATACGACGGCTGGATGATAATCCCTGCGGACCTGCCGCTGATCACCTCCAACGACATAAGGACAGTCCTCACGCTCGTCAGGATGGGTTCGTCCGTCGTGATATCTCCATCCGAGGACTACAGCGGGACCAACCTTCTGCTGGTCAGCAAGAAGACGCCCATAAGGCTGCACTACGACGACGACAGCTTCACCAAGCACGTGGGAGAAGCCACCCGCCGGGGCATCAGGTTCTCCGTCTACTATTCACAGAACGTCGGGTTCGATGTAGATACGTCGGTCGACGTGCACCGCTACTTCGGATTCGGGAGGAGGAACAGCACCATGAACTTTCTCGAGAGGACGCTGAGGAGAAGAAGCCGCATCCAGAATGACATTAGGGAGAGGGAGAGAATACGGCCGGACGAGTCGCCGTAGCCGCTACTTCTTGATTGGCTCGAATCTGCCTTCCTTGTTGTAGCTCAGGAGGCCGGCGTGAATCGCCCAGTGGATGAGTATGGTCCGCAGCAGGTCGACGTTCAGGTCTGGCTCGTGGTACCACTCGATGCCCTTGCTCTGAAGAGCGGCCGCGACCTCCTCGGTCGAGACTGAACCCTTCCTGGAGGCGATGTCAAGGGCGGTCTTGAAGGGTTCTATCTTACTCAGCTGGCTCGTCAGCAGCCGCACCTTCTCCTTCGTCGTCCGCTGGAACTTCTGGCCGAACTCCGTGAGGGTGACCTCCCCCTTCTCAGCCTTGACCAGGCCGAGCAGCTCGGCCGTGTCGAGGATTGGTATCAGGACGGCGATGTCGGCTCCGAGCTCGTCTGCCAGCCTCGCCGCGTTGATGGTCGAACCGAGCCCGCCGGTTACCTCGACCAGGCTGATGACCTGGCCGGCCCTCACGTTGCCGGGCATCAGGGCGACGCGCTTTGGCGGGTCCGCCGACTGTATCTTTCTGTCTGCCAACTTTCGATCACCATCTTAAGCGAGGTACGAATAAAGCTTGTCTACCGACTGCAGGAACTCCTCGGACTTCTTGTTCCTGGGTCTCGGCAGCTCGTTCTTCACGTCTACCAGAACGTGACCGGGGCGGGGCGAGAGCACGACGGCTCTGTCAGCGAGTTCAACTATCTCCTCGACGTTGTGGCTCACCATGATTACAGTCTGGATGGTCGACGAGGGATTGATAAGCAGCGAGTAGATTTCACGCCTCAGCCTGTCGGCCGTCAGGTTGTCCAGCGCGGAGAAAGGCTCGTCCATGAGCAGGACCTGCGGCTGGAGCGCGAGAGCCCTCGCAATCCCAACTCTCTGCTTCATGCCACCCGAGAGCTCGCTCGGATACACGTTCTCGAACCCGCTCAGACCGGCGCTCTCGAGCGCGGACATGCTAATCTTCCGCTTCTCTTCCTCGCCGAGGTCGGTTCTGGTGGACAGGCCGAAGACAACGTTCTCCAGCGAGGTCTTCCAGGGCAGCAGGACGAACGTCTGGAATATCATGGCGATTCCGTGCCTGGGAGAGGTCATCTCCTGGCCGCCGAACTTCACGTTCCCGGAGGTAGGCCGGACGAGGCCCGCGATTATTCTCAGCAGTGTGGACTTGCCGCACCCCGACGGGCCGGTTATCGCAACGAACTCGTTGCTGTATGCGGTCAGAGACACGTCTACGAGCGCGGGTATCGAAGCCTTCTCCTTAGCGAAGCTCAGGCTGATGTGGTCAACCTGGATAATCGGCTTGGAAGTGTCGGGGCCCTTTGTCCCGGGATCGGAGGAAGCGACTACCATCTCACGCGCCTCGCAGGCCGCCGTCGACTGTAGGACCGCAAGCTTGACCGACCGACCGCCGACGATTCGGACGGATATCTCTTCTGGTGAGGTTGCCTACCGGTTGTACGCAAACCGCTTGGTCGCATAGTGGTAAACCCTCCGCCAGACTGTAAGGTTGAAGCAGACGACGAGGGCGGTCATTGACAGGATGGCGAGGGCGAGAGTCATGCCCGGGCTTATTGACACGCCGTCATAGACGATGGACGCGGTACCCTGATTGTAGGTCGCGACGACGATTATCTTCCCGATCCCATCTCCAACCTGGGTCAGCGGGGTCTGCCCCGAGATGCCGAAGTATTCTGCCACAATCAGCGTGTTCCAGGCCGCCCCTATCGCCGTGATAGAGCCGGTGACAAAGGAGGTAGCGATGGCAGGAAGGTAGATGCTCCGCCACGCCTGGGAGGTAGAGACCATCAGGCTCCTTCTCAGTTCCCAAAGGTCACCGGGGAGCGTGCGGATTCCCGCCATGACGTTGAAGAGGACGTACCAGACCATCCCGAGGAATATGATTATGGCGGCGGTCAGTTCACCGGCGAAGCCGCCCGCAAGCAGGGTGAACGGGACGAGCGCTGGGAGAAGGGCGGGTCCGGGGACGGAGGCAATCACCTCGATGACCGGGACCAGCGCGTTGTATGCCCTCTCATGAAGGGCTATGACGATTCCTGCGGGGACGGCAATCAGGACCGTTATGAAGTAGACATACCAGATGCGGACGAATGAGAGAGCGAGTCCTGTCAGGAATACGCCTTCGTCTGAAGGAATCGAAGCTATCGCCGACCCCGTCACGCCGTTCTTTGCCGCCATCACTACCGAAGGAGCCTCTATGGCGAGAAACAGGAGTACTAGGATCAAGAACGCGTACTTGATACCTCGCTTGAACCGAGACAGGGAGGAGGTCATCGCTGTGACTCCCTTACCGGGGCGGATCAGGAAGAGTTTCGAGATGCTCCTCTGGTTCACCCATGAGTACATCTTCATGAGTGGGTCCTTGTGGCCTATCCTCGGGTCGTCGCCGAAGCGGTACTTCTCGGCCCAGCCTGAAAATTCCCGCAGGAAGACAAACTGCCATATCGCGACCGCGATGACCAGGATCAGCAAGCAGTAGAGGTAGGCTTCGTAGTCCCCGCTGGTGCTCCCGAAGGTGAGTATGTCTGAGCCTATCCCCGGTACCTTCTGGTTCACCACCCCCGCGCTGATCACCTCGCTCGAGATCAGGTAGAACAGCCCGACCGCCCACGAAATCTGAGTGTTGTACGCGATGCTCGCCAGGGAGGACGGGATGTAGAGCGAGAAGATCCGCTGCACCGAGCCGCTGTTGGCCAGCGAAGACAGGTCGAGATAGTCCTGCGGTATCGACCGGACGGCGCCGTAGACCCCGAACGCGATGTTCCAGGACATGCTCGTGAAAATGAGAAAGATGACAGCGAGGTTGACCCCCGCCGCGCCGGGCAGCACGTCGATGATGCCGACTATCACCACGGGAAAGAAGCCAAGTATTGGTATCGACTGGAACACGTCGAGTAGCGGGATGATTATCGCCTCCGCTCTCCTGTTGCGCGCCGCCGCGATGCCCACGGCGAGACTGAAGAGTATGCTGAAGAACAGGGCAACGATCATTCTGCCCCAGGAGTAAAGCAGGTCAATGGACACAGAGAATGCATTAAACTCTGAAGACGTGCCGCTTCTTCCGGCCCTGTAGTCGTGCGCTATTAGAGGCTATTGGCGCGAAGAACCAGAACGCGCGGAGCCATTGGTCGAATTTTCCGCTGCTGCCGATGGAATCGTCCGTCGAGAGAATGGAGACCCGCGGCGGTCATCGGATGTACGACGTGCTGGAAGAGTCGAACCTTTCGACTGTCTCGAACTGGCCCCTGTCTCGGAACATCGCGTACTGCGGGATCATCGGGAAGAACTGGTCGAGGGGCTTCACGGCCATCTCTCCGGCGATGTGACCCCTTCCGAGGAACTCCTCCGAGACCCTCCTGCCGATGTCCCTTACCTGCGCGTCGTCCGTGAACCCGAGGCTGTGCAGGTACTCGTGGAGCAGTATCATGAAGGTGAAGGCATTCCTCTTCGCCTTCGAGCGCGTGGACCGCCAGACTATCTTGAGGATGTTGCGGTTCACCACGATTGCGTTAGAGCCCAGTTCGTGGTATGCCCCCACGTTGTTCGATATGTCGCCCAGCACGAGCGTGAGTCCCGCCCTGTGCAGCCCAAGCGAGCTCTCGCTCGCCCTCTTGACCAGCTCGAAGACCTGGTCGAAGCCCGCAGCAGCCGCCAACCTTCTAGAGTTGTCCCTCGGCTCGGAAGACATCTTAGATATCACCAGACACCCCGAGGGTAGTAATTAACCCACCGCATCGTGCTCTCCGAGCCGTCTGAGCCTGACGCTGAGCACTCCGTTCGTGTATGTCTTGAGCGGGTCCTCGTGGTCCACCCTGGTGCCAATGTCCCTCCTCACCGTGAAGTCGTCCGTCCTAACTTCGATCCTGTCCGGCCCCGTGAAGACCAGAAAATCGTCGATCTGGCGCTGGCCGGCGAAGATGAGATAGGTGACATAGTCGTCTCCCAGGATGAGCTCATCCTCGGGCCCGTTGACGTCTTCGGTCTCGAGTTGCGGCATGTCGGCGAAAGCGCTCTCCTCCACGTCGAGCCTCTCAGGCTCGCCGGCGGTGAAACGGCGAAAGTCGCGCATGACCTCATCGATGTCGTCAGGGTCGCTCATCGCTGCCGACCCTCCCTCTCGCCCTCGATCAGCGCGAGGATCTTACCGAAGCCGAGGGTTAGCACCAGCAGAACCCTGAGGCCTGTTTCCGAGGGCCGGTAGCCCTTCCCCTTCTCGTGCAGCACAAGGCCCTCCTCCACCATCGGCTGGAGGCTGTCCCGCGCCAGCTTGGGGTTGGTCACGAGCTGCATGACATCCGAGAAGCGCAGCTCCCGTCCCTTGACGAGCTCCAGCATCACGCCCAGGCGCTTGCGGTTCGAGCCGACCGAGTAGATGTCCGAGAGCCTGTCCAGCTCCTCATCCGTGAGAGCGAAGGAAGGCCCGGATCCTGGCCTCCACGCAAGGGGGAGCGAGAAGAGCACCCTCTCGCCTTCCATCAGGCAAAGCCGCATCGTCATATTACTCGAAAGTAATTACGAGTTGCTAATTACCAATATATAATATTATCGAAGGAGCGGGGAAAGGTTCGCGGCAGTCCGGAGAGATGAGGAGGACTACTGAATTGCCTTTCCACAGTTCGGACAGAATACAGTGCCCGGCGCGACGGGGGAGCTGCAGTAGGGACAGTGAGTGCCGGTGGCCGGAGTCGTCGCGGCCTCGACCGTTGCGGGGGCGGGGGCCGAGGAGACCACCGGACCCGGTGCTGCCGGAGAAGAGGGACCAGGGGCGCTCGGGGCGGGAGAAGTGCCATAGCCCTGCTCCTCCTCATTCCTCCTCACTATCGCGCGTCTGTGCCGGCCTCCTATGAACACGGCGAGCTCAAGGAGACTTATGATCGGTACGAACAGGAGAACGTCCAGCAACGGGCCACCGTCCGGGGTGATGATCGCGCACAGGATGTAGGTGACCGCCCAGACGATGATCCTGTTCTTCGTGAAGGTCGTCGCCTGAATAACGCCGAAGCGAATGAGAGTGTAGATGTAGACCGGGACCGTGAAGGCGATGCCGCTCATCCCTATCGTGAGAAAGACGATGAAGTAGAAGTTGGCAGCGTCGATCCGCGGAGGGTTGACACCAGTGAAAAGGAAGAAAGGCGTCAGCGCCGCTAGCAGGAACTTCGCCAGGAAAAAGTAGCCGAAGAAGCTCCCGAAGGCGAAAAGAGCAGTGGTAGACCCGACGAACGGGTAGATCAGTCGCTTCTCCCTGTCGTTCAGCCCTGGGCTGATGAACTTGATGACCTCGTACGCGAAGATTGGACTGTTGAATATCATTGCGAAGAGGATGGATGCGACGATGTAGATCTCGAGGGGCTCGTTGATGCTGACGACGATGAACTGCCAATTGGGCGGCAGGAGGTCCAGCTTTACACGTGAGATGAAGAACGCAATCACGGGCGTGAAGCCGTTGTAGCCCTGGGAAAGAAAGGTGCTCGGGTCTGAAGGTACTATGAGGAACGTGACCAGTATGATCACGAAGCTCATGAACGCAATCTTGAAACGCCGCTTGAGCTCGGAAAGATGCTCCCGAAGCGACATCACTTGCTCGGACGACAATCTCTCACTCCGCCGGGGGCTTCATCCGTGCCAGCGCCGTTGCTCGGCCATGGCCCGCCAAATTCGTCGAGCTCGGTGAAATCTGTCAGGTTTTAAGCTTTCGAGTGAATTGGGTGCTCGCGGAGCTTCCGCTGCACTAGTCAGCAGCTCGCTTTCGCGAGAAATGGGGCTGCGGCAACACAAATAAACAGGGAAAGGTGCACGGAGTCTCGATAATGCCGTCGAGGCGGAGAAAGATTGCTCTCTACGTGCTGGCATTCGTAGCGGTCGTCTACAGCCTTTCTCCCATCTACAACCTCGCGAGCGTCTCGTCGATGGACCCTAAGCAGCTGGTCGCTGGCCGGCTATTCCCGCCCGACCCCAGCTTCAACAACTACCTGAGGCTGCTGGGTTTCAACGTAGCCGCTTTCTCGAACGGAGGGACGGCATTCTCCGAGTCGGCGCAGGTCCTGATGGGCCTGAGGAACAGCATCATCGTGGGGTTCTTTGTGATGGCGATAACCATGGCCGTGACAGTTCCCGCCGGGTACGCCCTGGGCAGGATGCGGCTTCGCGGCAGGGGTGCGATGGTGGGCCTCCTCCTGGGGAGCAGGACCCTTCCACCCGTCTCGGTCGCGCTTCCCTACTACTTCTATTTCTCAGCGCTCGGGCTCAGGGGAACGATACCCGGCCTCGTCATCATACAGATGAGCATAACGATACCGATCGTCGCCTGGGTGCTGATGGGCTTCTTCAGCGCCCTGCCCAGGGACATCGAGATGTCTGCAAGGATGGACGGCTGCACGCGGTTCCAGGCGTTCTGGCGCGCTCTACTCCCGCTCGCTTCTCCCGGGATCGCCGCCAGCGCGGTCATCGCCTTCCTGTTCTCGTGGAACGACTTCTTCTACAGCTGGCTGATATCAAGTGGTTCACCCGCCGCCACCTACAACGCCTTCCTGTCCGTCTTCCTCGGCGGCGCTACGTCGGGAAGCGCGCCCGAGCCGACGCTCTTCGCCGCAGCGGTGCTGCTCCAGATATTGGTTGCCGTGATCGTCGCCGGATTCCTGCAGAAATACATCACGAGTCTGAAGATCATCGACCCGGGCACAGTGGCGCAATAGGACCGCCGCGACCGTACGCTGCCTACGACGGCCTTTCGACAAAGTAGAGCGGATGAAGCACTCTCAGGCCCGTCCCGTCGCCTATCTGCATCGCGCACACGCTGCTCTCGCTAGCGACGAGCTTCGTGCCGCTCTCGTCGAAGAGCTTGAACAGGCGCTCGCCCACGGCCATCGAGAGGTCATAGCCCAGTGCTCCGTGCTTCATGCCGAAGGTCCCCGCCATGCCACAGCATGTGCCCGTCTCGACCTTCTCGACCTTGTACCCGGCGCCCTCGAGGAACGCCATGGCTGGCACCCCGACGTTCAGCGCCCTCTCGTGACACGGGATGTGGAAGCCGACGGCACCATCAGTCGCGAAGGCAGGCTTCAGGCCAGCCAGGGCGAGATGCTTCTGGACGGTCGCAAAGTACCCTGCGCTCGCGGCCGCCACCTGCGCAGAACCCTTACCGGGAGAGAGCTTGGGATAGATCTCCCTGAGCATGTAAACCGCAGTCGGTTCTGTGGACACGACACCGTAGCCGGAAGCGACCAGAGGCTCCAGAATCTTCAGGTTGTGGACGGCCGTCTCCGTCGCCTTCGCCACCTCTCCGTACGAGATGTACGGCATCCCGGCCCATTGGAGCTCGGGGACTATGACCTCGTACCCGAGCTTCCGAAGCAGAAGCACCGCCCGGTATCCGAGCTCCGGGTCGTTGTAGTCAGCGTAGATGTCGGGGAAGAAGACAAGCTTGCCGGCCTCACCGCTGCCCTGCTTCGCGCCCTCAAGCCTGCTCCTCAGACGATTACGGTCGAACTTGGGCAGCGTCCTTCGGCGGTCGACGCCGACGATCTTCTCCATCAGGTACCTGCTGGCCGAGTTGGAGATCATCCAGTTTGACGCCGGCGAGGTGGCCGAGGCGAGTTTCGCGAGGCGCTCGGACGAGGTGAAGAACCCGTTTACTCTCGGCTGCCCGTTCTTGGCTATCTCCTGCTCCTTCACCTTCGAGATCATCAACGGCATGTCGATGTCCACGGGGCAGATCTCCTTGCAGAGCCCGCAGGAGATGCAAAGATGGGCGAATGTGGCGTTCTCGAGCCCATGGACTCCGGCCGTCCAGGGGATCCCTATCGGCCCGGGATAGAGGTAACCGAAGACGTGCCCGCCCACGATACCATACGTGGGACAGATGTTCATGCACGCCCCGCATCTTATGCAGTTCAGCGCGTCGTTGAACCAAGGGTCCTCGCGCATCTTGCTCCTTCCGTTGTCGAGGATGACGACGTGGAACTCCCTGCCTTCCGTTGAGCCGGCGAGGGGCGAGTGACCTGAGATTATCGAGACGTAGACGGTCTGGTGCTGTCCGGTTGCGCTTACCGCGTGAGCCTGCACCAGTCCGCTCACGTCGCCCCACGATGGGACTATCTTCTCCATGCCGATTATCACGACGTGCACCCTGGGCGCGCTGGCGACGAGCCTCCCGTTCCCCTCGTTCGTCTCGACTACGATCGTGCCGGTCTCGGCCACGCCGATGTTGGCGCCCGTGACACCCATCTGCGCCGTCAGGAAGAGGGGCCTCAGATACGGTCTGACCTCACGGAGGATCGCCTCGGGGTCGGCCGGAATCTCTTTCTTGAGCTCCCGCGAGAAGATACCGGCGATGTCTTCGGTGGAGAGATGGGCAGCGGGAGCGACGAGGTGGACGGGCTTCTCGTGGTTCAGCTGCACGATGAGCTCTCCGAGGTCGGTCTCAACGCACCGCACCCCCTCCTTCTCAAGATGATGGTTGAACTCTATCTCCTCCGTCGTGAGCGACTTGGACTTCACGATGAGGTTCGTGCTGGTCCTCTTCGCCAGCTCCGCGACATACCGCACTGCGTCCTCCCCAGTCTTGGCGAGATAGACCTGGCCGCCGTTCTTCCTCACGCTCTCAGAGAAACGCTCTACCAGTGCGGGGTCGCCCGCGACGCCGACCTTGACGTGGCGGTCCGCCTCCTTCATCTCTTCGATATTGACCTGGAACTGCTCGATGCCGGTCGTCCTGTTCTCACGACCTCGCGCCATCGCCCGCCACATCTTGTCCGAAGCCTGGTGGTTCGCGATGGCTGTCTCTATGTCCTCGTTGAGCTTCTCTCTCGCCGTCGTCATCTCTATCGCTAAATCCAGTCCATCAGCAGGACGTGCAGCGTGTGAGGTCCGTGGACCCCGTATATCAGCCTGAGTTCGATGTCGGCGGTCTTCGAGGGTCCGGAGATTATCGAAACGACGGGCTTCCTGCCGCTACCGGACTTCAGCGTCTCGCCAATCTTGGCAATCGCAGCATCCAGGTCGGGGAGGAGCGTCTGCGAGGAGACCAGGGCAACGTGCACTCTGGGAAGGCACGATGACAGCTTGACAGCGTCGTCGTAGACCACCTCCACGAGCGCGCCGTTGGCGGCTGCCGCGTACTGCACCCAGGTGATGCCGACGTCAGCCTTGGAAATCGTTTCCAGCGCCTCGGCGGGTTTCAGGTCTTCGACGAACGAGTGCTTCACGCCCTTGAGCGCGGACTCCACGAGGAGCTTCGCCGGCGCCGGGAGGCCAGCGGCGACAGCGGACTTGACATCGGAGGCACCGATTATCTCCCTGAGCGTGTCGACAGTTTGTTTGGCATCAGAGACCAGGTGCGGTTCCGTGTGAAGTCCGCGCAACGCCATAAAGAAGACGTCGTTCTGGCTCGATGAGAGCTGACCTGTTGATTCCCCCATGCTTCGGGCAGACGCGCCCGCGACGCTATTTTAAGATGCCGCAGTTCTCGATGCCAAGTCTTCCGCGAGCTTGACATCGAGGACTTCTCCCTCCGACGACCTGACTACGACGAACTCGAGTGGCTCTTGAAGAACTACGCCTCCGCCTCTGGGATCCAGGACACGAAGGTCCGAGGGCATGGATTTCTTCCTGGCATGGTCCATGAGCGCGCCCTCGGAGAGAAAGACGCCGACCGTGCTGCGCCACGTCCACTCCTCCGAGGAACCCATCTGGTAGAGGAGGAAGACCTCCTTCTTGGCAGACGCCACGCAGAGTTCGGGACGGACGGCTCCCTTAAGCGTGCTGAGAACCTTCGTGCGCGGTCCTGCACAGTTTATAGCATCAGTCATCGCGGGCGGAGACGATTACGCAGTGAAACTGGTCAATTTCGAGAAGGATGGCCTTGTCAGACTGGGCCTGGTCAAAGAAGGGATGGTCTACGATGTAGCCGCCGCGGCTGAGACGGCCGGGATCAAGAGCCTGAAGGCGGTCACCAGCGTCGACCAGCTCCTCGAGGACTCCCTGCTGGAGGAGCTCGCCAAGAACGAAGAGAAGGTCACCACGGGAAAGGGGCTGGCCCTGAGGTCGGTCAAGCTAAGGTCGCCCCTCCTCTACCCGGAGAAGATCATCATGGTCGGTGTCAACTACGCGTCCCACGGGAGGGAGACCAAGACTCCTCCGCCGCCCTATCCCTACCTCTTCACAAAGTTCAGGAACGCGCTCGTAGACCCGGATGGGGACGTGATCGCGCCCAGGGCCTCCAAGAAGGTCGACTGGGAGGTCGAACTCGCCGTGGTGATAGGCAAGGAGGGAAAGGACATCAAGAAAGACAAGGCCTACGACTACGTCGCAGGCTACACGGTCTCCAACGACATCAGTTTCCGCGACTTCCAGACCCAGAAGAACGAGAGCCTGGGCCTCAACTGGGTGAAGGGCAAGGCAATGGACGCATCGCTGCCTCTGGGGCCGTGGCTGGTCACCCGGGACGAAATCCCCGACCCGCACGAACTTTCCATTTCACTGACCGTAAACGGGGTGAAGAAGCAAGACTCGAACACCGACCAGATCATGTTCAGGGTGGACGACCTCGTCTCCTACGCATCCATAGGAATGACGCTTCGTCCCGGGGACATCATCTCTACTGGGACCCCCGAGGGCGTCGGCATGGCGACGAATGGCCCGTACCTAAACGACGGGGACGTCCTGGAGGCAAAGGTCGAGCGCGTCGGCGTGCTTCGCAACACCGTGAAGGCGCAGCGATAGCCGGGCGTCTCTGTCTCCTTATAATCAAGGCAAGTCCGGAGGGGGCTGCGAAACCAAATGGAGAACGCTATGAAGAGGAAGCTGCGCAATGGTGAAAAGGCGATGGGAGCATGGATTTCCTCCGGCAGTCCGAACGTCCTCGACCTTCTAAGGAACTTCTCGTTCGACTGGTTCCTCTTCGACATGGAGCACTCGCCGATAACCGTGGAGACGGTCGTGCACATGGTCCAGGTCCTGAACGGCAGCGAGGCAACCCCGCTGGTCCGAGTCGGTAAGATAGACCAGGCGGTCTTC
>CAZAMW010000022.1:0-12395 GCA_964486265.1 uncultured Nitrosopumilales archaeon
CGCGCATTCCGTGGGAGCGATCCTCATCGTTGATAGCACCTTCGCCTCGCCTTTCGGTCAGCGCCCTCTGAAACTGGGAGCGGACATAGTCGTCCACGGCGCGACGAAGTACCTCAACGGTCACTCCGATGTCATGGCGGGCGCCGCCGCGGGAGACAAGGAGACGATTCTGCGCGTCAGGAGGATGAGGAAGGTCCTCGGCGGGACGCTCGACCCCCACGCTGCCTTTCTCGTGCTGCGTGGGATCAAGACGCTCGCGATCAGGATGCAGAAACACAACGAGAATGCAATGGCGCTGGCCGCATTCCTGGAGAAGCATCCGAAGGTCCGCACGGTAAACTATCCGGGGCTGGAGAGCCACCCACAGCACACG
This sequence comes from uncultured Nitrosopumilales archaeon, assembly GCA_964486265.1. Lineage (GTDB taxonomy): Archaea > Thermoproteota > Nitrososphaeria > Nitrososphaerales > Gagatemarchaeaceae > Gagatemarchaeum. The sequence continues at coordinate 374 of CAZAMW010000022.1, forward strand.
CTCGCCAAGAAGCAGATGAAGGGTTACGGCGGGATGCTCAGCGTAGAGCTGAAGGGGACACTGAAGGATGCCGTGCGGTTCACCGAGTCTCTGAAGGTCGCAACCCTGGGCGCGAGCCTCGGGGCTGTCGAGACGCTGGTCGTCCAGCCCGCATCGATGACGCACACCCAGCTCACCCCGGAAGACCGTCGGAGGACTGGGATATCGGACACGTTGATCAGGGTCTCCGTCGGGATAGAGGACGCGGAGGACCTCATCGAGGACTTTTCGCAGGCACTCGCAAGGGTCTGACCGGCTCGGAGAGGATCCAGCCTTCGACCAGGGGATACGCTGCGTGGGGCTCCCGACCGTATCTGACCAGCTGCTTGGTAAGATGCCGCTGGGCGCCGGGCGACGGCAGGTAGATCCCTGGTTGGATGTTCCTCCTTATGATAGTGGCCTTCTTTCTGACGCTTCGTGACCGGGTTCCGCAACCGTGACACTGGAAGCCCTTCCCTCTACCTTCCGACTTCATGCGTCTGGTGCATCCGGGGCATGCAGGGTTCTCGTACTGCACCTTCCCCGCGACAGAGAGGACCTCGAGCTTCTCTACGTTGACGACGGCCGGATGCGCATGCGTTCCGCGACGGACACCCCCGAAGACAGTCAACCGGTCTCCCGGCGCCAGCTGTCTGGACATCCTTACCAGGTCGCCTGCGGGCTCATAGACCGCGCACGGGACCTCACGGCCGTCCGCGTCGAGCGAGATGTACACGTGCCCTCCGTCCCCATCGCCGACCGACCTGACCAACCCACTGAGCCAACCCGCCGAGTATGCGCTTAGAGGCAGCCTCAAAGGGTTCGAGAGGTGGGCGTCGGTGCACTGGTTCGAGAGATATACCGTGTGCCCGGCGAGCTTCTCTTCGTAGCTCAGCATCCCGAAGGCCTTCACGGCTATAAGAGGAGAGGCAGCGCGCACCCCCACGAAGACGGGGTCCGGGCCGTGGGGGGCTATCAGGCTCCTGCCGGCACCGTAATCGTAACTGTTGAAGACGTACGGGAACAGAGCCCGCTCTGCCCGCATCACGTGGTCTGGGTCTACCACCCTTGGAGTGCCGCAGTTCTCCGGTCGTCTGTACGCGACGAGCTCGTAGGTGTGGTCGTCCTCCTCGGAGAAACCAAGGCTCGCCGCCGCCCCCACGATGCCCATGCCGTTCCCCAGGGTAAACGACCTCACCGTGTTGCTATTGAGAACCTTCGCGACCCACCTGGGGCTGACGACCCCGGACAGGGCCCGTTCGTAGATCGGGCGGAACAGCCGCGTCTCGGGGTCCCCGGTTACGAACACCGCTCCCGAGTTAGCGCCGTTCTCCACGTCGGACAACTCGCGCAGCAGAGACTCCACGGTCTCGAAGGCAGCGTCGGGGCGCTGCGATTCAAAGTCAAGACAGACGGCTGCGTTACCCCGTGTCTTGAACGGTATGTTCGGATTGAGCCTAACGAGCCGGGGGTAGCGACGGAAGGTGCATCCCTCGGACAGGAGAGCGGCGATCGCCCGGAAGCCCAGGTGGGTCGTGCACTGGCCCAACCTCGAATCGGTGTCGTCGAGACCCACTAGGCATCGCATTAGGGCACGGAGGCGGGGCGCGAGACGATTTAAGGGGTATCGCGGCGGCCGAACGCGTCTCGAAGAGCATTTCTGCCTATAACGGTGGTCAGAACATTTTGGCTAAAGGAAGGGGACCCGATTTTGGCCATGTGATTCAGCTGTCGTTGAGGAGAGACACCTCGAGCGCGTGAATAACTCCAAAGACTCCCTGCGCAGCGGTTCTGATACCGGTCATGCCAAAGGGCGGGGCGTCCCGTCTTGGAGCCGTCTACTACAGCGCGGCCGGTGAACCGGGGCTAGTGTAGAGGAATATCTTGCCGACCACCTTCTCTCCCTCCTTCGCCGCGAGGCTGGCTGATGCCACATTGTCCTCGGCTATCTCGTTCACTAGGGTGTGGACGTGTCTCGCCTTGAGATAGAGGAGCCTGGCGTGGTAGTTGTCCATCATCATCCCCATCCTCCTGAACCTTCGAGCGACGAAGAGCCCGTGAGACCTCGCGACGTCGCCGACTATGGTAATCCACGCTATCCCGACAATCCTCCCGGCTATCTTCACCACGAAGCACCTGTCTCCGTTCTTCAGAGCGACACCTATCCACCGCTTGTTCGTTTCCGGCTGGGCGAGCGCCATGAAGCGCTCGATCTCGGCGACATCGCTTTCGATGGCGACTAGGTGCTTGAAACTGTAGTCCGCCTGCGCCTTGTCGACGTCGAGCTGCCAGATGTTCCAGACCTGCTTTGGAAGTTCGGGCACGTCGAGCTCCGAGAAGATATAGCTCGGGGGCTTGAGCTTGTAGAAGTAGTCGAAGACCTCGCGGGAGCTTGTGAATATCGTCCCCGTGCCTTCGTAGTTGTCGTAGATGAAGAGGCCGTTCGTGACCCCGTTCGCGTCCTTCGAGAGGTAGGTCTCGCCTCCGGACTCGAGGGCTTCCTTGACTTCGTGGCCTATCAGGGGGTCGAAGAAGGAGAGCCCCTTGGGAAGGTCTCCCAGCTGCTCCACGCTATCTATCTTTGATACTTCGATGCTGCCCATCTCTACCAGTCCAGGATGGTGAACTCCTTCATCAGCCTCTCCTCCCCAAGTATGTTGCCGATCACAAGTTCGAGGCTTTCGGGCCTGCGACGCAGTTCGACCACCTCATCGTCTCTCAGCGCGTCCTTCAGGAGGTACTCGAACTGGAGCTTCCTATCGGTCTCGTGCCCGAACCTCTTGACCCGCTCCCTCTCGATCTGCTCGTAGGCGTACATGAACTCATAGAGCGACCTGTAGATCTGGTGCTCCATGTTCTCCTCGATGTTGAACTCTAGGTCGGTCCTGTCCTTGCCTCCCACGGTGATCTTCTGGAGCCCCTCCAGGTCCGCCCAGAATATCGTTCCGTCAGGAGCGAGCACTGCATCCTTGTCGAGCCAGACGTCGTAGAAGTCCAGCCCGCTATAGGTGCCGTTGCCGTTGTCGGTCATCGACCTCACGAAGAGCGTGAGGGTGGCGACGCCGCTCTTGACGAAGTTCCTGAGAAATTCGGTCGCCTTTTCGTCGCTGTCGATGCGGAAGAAGTCGAAGAGCTCGCCGGTGTCGTCCCCGATGGTCCAGTCCGAGTGGAAGTAGATCCTCACGTTGGAAGGAAGAAGCCGCGTCTCCTGGACCATCTCTTGTTTGTACCGCCTGTACCAGTAGACCTGCTTCGCCTCCCTCTGGAGGCCCTCGGGCAGCTTGACAATCTTCACTAGAGGCGCTATCCTGAACCCATGAATGGATGTGGTGCTCGCGTCCGAGCTCTCTGCGGCCTTCATGGCTATCGAAGCGAACTCCAGCCCCTGCGCGCCGTATGGGCAGCCTCTCGACCAAAGCTCCCCTGTGAGATACCTCGGCAGCTTTGTATCCCTCGCAGCGGTTATCCGCTCCTTAACGCGTGAGCTCTTCAGCAGGCCGCACACATCCTCCCTGCTCAGGAGCTGCCGGCTGAACGGGCTTGTGGTCGAGCCTATCCCCTTGACCGAGAAGTAAAAGTCGGTGCCGTCTATTGTCATGCACGGGCTGCTTCCCATCGCGCTCCTGTTGTCGTCGATCAGGAGGTCCTTTCTCCCGACTGGTGCGGTGTCGGCGAAGGGTCTCACGCTCTCGGGGAGGTAAACCTTCTCGAAGTCTGGCATCCAGAAGCTTCGAAAGTGCGCATTTGTTATCGTTCCCGCCGTCTCGTAGGTGTCGAGCGCGATAGGGATTCCCCTGAGCTTGATGGCCGCCTTCCTCGTCTCGGTCACGTTCAAGAGCGCCCACCCATCGCTCCTACCGGTTCGGCGCTCCACAGTACGGGCAGGTCTGGGCCGTGGTCGGGATGAGAGCGTTGCAGTACTTGCAGTTCTTCATCGCGACCTCCTTTATCACGACCTGCTCGGGCGGTCGAGAACCCATCTGCACGCCGGATTGCCACGGAGAGGACTCAGACGACGAAGGGGGCGGCGCGGGAGGGGGCGGTGAGTGCTCGGGGAGCGGCTTCATGCGCCTCCTGCGCGTCGCGGCGTAGATGGCGACGACGATTATCACGACAAGGACGACGACGCCACCGACCGCGTAATCGAGGTATGTGTAAAGGGTGCCCGCCGCGTTAATGGTGCTGACGAGCGATGTACTCCCTCTCGCAGAGGTGCTGGCGGCGGTGAGCGGGTAGCTGCTCGATGTCACATAGAGGTTGTCTGTGTAGGTGAAGCTTCCTGTCTGGCCCTGGTACTCGCCGCTGTCCTGCTCGACGTAGTTGTAGCCGACCACATAGCCTGTCGTCGGGTCGAAGTACTCGTACCATGTGTACGTCGCCGTGAAGACCCCGTATGAGTCGTTACGCGTGTAGGAACCCGTGCCCTCGGCCTGTATCGTCTGCACGTACCTGTCCTGAGTTGGTAACTCAAAACTGTAGTTCTTCGAGAGCACGGTGAACTTGGTGTTCAGGATGTTGAACGAGCCCCCGACGGGGGTAGAGGGGTTCATCGCGAACCACACGTAGATAGGCGCAGTGTAGCCGACCTGGTTGTCGGTGCCGTTGATGTAGGTGTAGCCGTTCGAGGACCAGGTATATGCTCCCGAGGTCTGGCTTGACGAGGAGGTGCCCTGGTTGCTGCTGTACTGGAAGGAGTAGCTGTAGGACATCGAGACGACGTCCCCCGTCACGGCGGCCACCCGCTCCGACCCGGAGACCTGGGTGAGGTCTGTGTACCCGGAGTAAGAGCCCTGGCCGTTGTTAACCGTGATCGCCTCTGAATAGTTGAAGCTGTCCCCGGCCTGGGGCGTGTAGGCTGAGACGAAGTGCGCGTTGGCAGCGACCGCGCTCAAAAGCAGGAAAGCCAGGAGCAGGGTCGCTGGTAGATTCCTGGAACCGCGGGTTCGCGAGGTCAACCCGCGAACCCTCCAATCCCGTGGCTGTGCCCCGGATGGAAGCCTCCCAGGCCGCTGAAGGAGGCGAAGTAAGAGGAGTGGGCGAGGATGATGGGAGAGTACCAGAGAAAGAACCCCGGGTGGGTGAGATAGGTGAACTGGACCGGGGTCTTGGCGACCGGAGCGTTGGGGTCGATCTGCTTCACTATCTCGTTCCTGACCCCGTGGATCATCCTCACTGCCAGGGCCACGACCTCTGACCGTTCGAGGCCCACGGCGTAGTTCGAGAGGAGCGTTACCGCCTTTTCCATCAGGTCGAGGACCTCGTGGACCTCGAAGACGGGAATCGAGGCGAGTATCGCGGCGGCCACGAGCGGATACTCAAGGTAGCTCGAGAGCTGGGCGACAGCGTACTTCATCTTCTCGATGACCGAGTTCGCGTCTAGCTCACCGATTGCGAGGTAGGCCGAGGCGACCTCCGTATCCTCGGATGACGTGTACCCCCAGCCGGTGAAGGTCATCCTGAACGATTGGAACCTGCCCGAGACGTCCTGGACTGGTAGGTTCATCACGGCCATTATCGCAGCCGCCTCGTACGATGGTGTCAGCCCCTTGTAGACGTTGTAGTTCCCTATGGGGTAGGTGCCGTCGAAGCGCCTTCCCGCCATTATCGTGGCGGCGACGCCCGCCGAGAGCTCCTGTGGGACCCCCTGGCTCCTGAGAGACTTGTCAATGTCAGAGAGCGACGCCTCGAGGAGGGCAGCGTCGGGGCCTCCGAGGGCCGTCATTATCTCGGCCGTCATGAGCTTGTTGGGAACCGTCGCATCCAAATGCGCAAGGGCCTGGAACGCCTGCACGAATCTCTGCCCGATCTGACCGGGGTCGCCCTGGAGCTTGCCCAGGCCGATGGCCACGCTCCACAGGAGGGAGGGCGACCTCTCCTCGCTGGGGTCGTCGGAGTCTGTCACGGAGTCGAGGTCAGGAACAAGGGGTTTGACCAGGTTGACGTACCAGGCCGCCCTGTCCGCTATGGATCGCAGCTCTGCGTAGGTTGACCTGATCTCGTCCACAAACTCACCGAATTCCTCGTCGTCGACCCTGTAGTCCCTCACGTTGAGGTCGTTCAGCACCAGGGTCCCGACCCCCGTCAAAGCGATGTATCCTCCACCGTATGGGACCGCCCGGTCAATCAGCGACTTCTCCTGTATGAGCTGGTTGAGGTTGTTCTCGAGCGCCGCGAGCTGCGTACTCTCCTGCGAGACGGTCGCCTGTTCGGTCTGGATTTTTTGCTCGACCTCCTCCTTCCCCTGCCGTCCCTCGAAGTGGAAGAGGAAGGTGTGTGCCTTCTGCTGTTCCTCCTCGAGCTCGTTGATGGCCGACTCGACTTCGGGCTTCATGGCATCGACCTGGTCGCTGAGCTGGGAGAGCCTCGCGACGTCGGCCACGCCTTTGCTGTAATCGTCCTGACTGATCGCACGGACGTAGCCGTTTGAGACTAGAAAGTCCAGGTCAACAGACGTGATGGGAGCGATCGATGGGTCCCGGTCATTGACCCGAGACAGAAAGGCCTCTGCATCGCGGCACTTCACGGTCGCACGTCCGAAAAGGTAGAGCAGCCGAGGCACTTAAGCGATTTGCAGACTCCGGGAGGTACCCGACGCCTGTAGTCTTGCAGGTCCTCGACAGGGACAGAATAGCATTAGGAAATTACTTCTTTAGCCCTCCACACTATAATCGTCAGAATCCTCCGAACCTGTCGCAATCACGGTTGACGGCTGCCTTCTGACTGAGCAGGAGAAAACATCGCGGCTAGCTCCCTGACGAGCCGGGAATTTTGCACTCTGCTCCCGAGGCTCGAACGGTCTGTGATGAGAAGGACGGCACGCTGCAAGGCTCTCCCCGAGACCCTTTTCCGATGAGATTCTTCTCTTGGGGTTTGCTGTCGTGCTTCGGGAACGGCTCTGCCGCGGGAACCACTCGTCGCATGAGGAGTCTAGAACGGCAATCGCCGCCAGAGTGATTCTGACACGATTGAGACTCCTGATTCGCTGAATCCCACTGAGCTCATAAATATAAGATGTAAAGCAGTAAAGTGGTAAAGTTGGTGACCGCCAAGCTAAGTTCGAAGAATCAGGTGACGATACCGAAGAAGGTCATAAAAGAGCTGGGACTGGAATCCGGCGATGAGCTGATTCTTGAAGTTCGGGAGGGCGAGATAGCACTAAAGGTCCAGGGGAAGCTCACGCGACCTACGACTGAGCTCTATGGTAGCGTACCCGGGAGAGCGGACGCGGTTCGCGCCGTCAGAAAACTCAGGACCGAGGGTGAAAGAGCTTAGTCGTCTACATCGACTCGAACATCTGGCTATACTCGTTCACAGCCGATCAAAGGTACGGAGAGTCGTGTAAAGCCATACTGGAGGACGTGGAGAGGTCGAAGATTGAAGCGGTGATTTCGACCCAGGTCCTAGCAGAAGTAGCGGGAGTGCTTTACGGGCAGTTCGGGGTGAGGGACACCACAAGATATGTCGCTGGGATACTCTCGTATCGGCTCAGAGTCAGGCCGGTGACCTCGGAAGTGATCAGACTGGCGGCGGAGCATTCAAGAGACTACCAGATTCTTCCGTACGACGCCATCCACGTCGTCACGGCGTTGGGCTCTAAAGTCGATGAGATGATCTCCGCGGACAAAGAAATGGACAGGGTGAAGAGGCTGGTAAAGCGAAGGGATCCGTTGGATTACAAGTGAGCTTGAGCTTAGTTTCATCCTTCGACGACTATCATCGTCAAAGTGCTGCGGACTCTGTCGAGACGTCGCACCTTCCACGTGATGGTCTCTTTGACCTTGTCCATCGTGTCGGCTTCGACCTTAGCGACGATGTCGTAGACGCCGTACACGACATAGACTTCCTTCACAAACTCTACGTTCCTTAATTGTTTTACGAGCTCTTCCTCCGCCCCAAGGTCAGCATTTATCAAGACGAAGGCCATGGGCAATTCTACGTCACTACTCGCTTTCAGTAGGGCTGAGTTGGTATAAAAGATTTCGTGAATCGCTCGAGTTTCATTTCCATCGCTCCGGCACACGTTACATTCGCCACATAAAGAGACACACGAAAAATCCTTGGCTACGAAGAACATTACCATATCCGAAGAAGCTCACCGGCGGCTCAAGGCTCTGAAGAAGCCCGGCGAGAGCTTCACCGATGTTATCCAGCGGATGACACGGACGAGCGGCGTACGCGACCTTGCTGGAATGCTCTCGGCGGCCCACGCAAACGAGCTGTCAGCGAGGGTCGCCGAAGGCATGGCGGGAAGCTCGCGCAGGGTTCAGCGAACCGTGCATAGGCTGAGCCGATTCTGCCCGCCGACACGAGCTTCCTGATTGACCTAATGCGGTGCGAAAGGTCAGCTGTCGAGACGGCGGGGGACGTTCACAGCCTTCGGGCTGCACGTCAGGGTGAGTCTCGATCCTTTCTTTGGAGGAAAGACAGAAAGTCCTGGATGTGCTCGGGTCGTTGACGCAGTTGCCGCTCGATCCCCTTCCGCAAAGAGGGCCAGGGCCAATCTACGCACAGGGCGCAAGGGAGGGGGCGAGAATAGACGCGGAAGATGCCAGGATTGCGGGAATCGCCCTGGAAAACAGCCAATCTCTGCTGACAAGAAAAGTCAAAAACTTTTGGGAATTCCTGGGCTGAACGTCGAGGAATACTAGCCCCGGGTCGTCTTGGTTTACTAGGAAATTCTGGGAAAACAACCGGTAGTGTGAGACAGGAGGGATGCGGGGCATCGTGGAACGCCTTCACTTGAGTAACTTCGACAGGACGTCGGTTGCTGTCAGAGACGTCTCCCGCTGCAGACCGCATCTCGAATTTCAACGAAGTATCGGACCATCACAATCTGTGCCGGAAGGCCTTCGAGCTTTCCGGCGCGGTAGTTCTCAATCAGTCCGAAGATGAGGTCAGTCTCGATCTCTTCGAGTGCTTCGCAGGGGGCCGTATGGCCTTTGGCCTTCAAACCTAGCGAACGCCTCCAGAGCGCCCCGCGCTCTCGTCTTTCTCTCCTGGGGGCTCAGGTTCCGCAATTCCTCCAGAACCTTCTCGAACCTGTTCTTCTCTTCCAAACGGCTTGCTGCGCTTGAGTCGATCGGGCGATGTAAGCGTCGTCGTCAGGAAGGTCGCTAGGTCTTTCGCGGCACTATGGGAAGGACAAGACAAGACGGGTGGACGGCATCGTGGAACACCTTCTGGGACGCCACATTGACCTTCCCATCCTTTGCATAGTCCGCTCCCGTGTTCAGGTTCCTGTCGAACTTGGGGAAGTTGCTGCTGGAGACCTCGAGCCTGATCTGATGGCCCTTCTTGAACAGGTTGCTCGTCGCCGTCAGGTCGATGGTGAACTCCGTCGGGCTGTTGGGCTTCAGCATCTCTGCTTTCTCGAAGGAGGTGCGGTATCTTCCACGAATGATGCCATCGCAAAGGATAGCGGCATACCCGTCGGAATGTACGTCCGCCAGCTTCGCGGTGAAGTCAGTGTCTATCTCCGAGGTGCTGGCGAACAGGGTCAGGGTCACTGGGCCTGTCACCTCGCGGTCGTCGGAGAGTACCGGCGTGCTGTAGACCAGCACGTCGTCACGGTCCTCGATCGTACGCTGGTCGAAGACGCCATCGTTGAGCGCGGCGGGATACGTGCCAGTGGTGGCGCCTCCCCTCGTCGGGACAGGGTCCATCGGGTCATAGACGTAAGCATCCGGCCGCTCCTCCGCTGGTGCTTCGACGCTGAGGAAGCCGTCACCGTTGCGCGTGTTCGCATGGCCGCCGCTCCGAAGGTAGTACTTAGTCGAGAGAGCCCTGGCCAGCGGCCACTCCTTCTCCTCGCGCCACCGGTTCTCACCCATGACGTACAGCATGACCGGCGCGCCCTTCTCGGCACCGTTGTCCATCCCCTTGAGCCAGTGGTCGAACCATCTCAGCTGCATAGCTTCCACACCGAATGTTGACCCCTGCGACTTGAAGCCTGAGTCCCACTCCCCTATTCGCGAACCGAAATCGGTCCCGTGCACCCACGGTCCTATTACGAGCTTCTGGGGCATGCTAGATTTGGCGGTCAGGCCGGTGTAGTTTTCGATGGTACCACGCAGGAAGATGTCGTACCACCCTGCGAAGTGAAGGCCGGCCACCTTCATCTCTCCGAAGCGCCTCGTAAAGTCGATGTTTCTCCAGTACTGGTCGTATGACTGGTGCTCGAGCCAGTCGCGGAAGTAGCTCGCACGGCCGAGAGCACAGAAGACATCGGTCTTCTCGAGCGGGAGTCTGGCAGCTAACTCGCGGAAGTTGTCGCTCGCCTCGGCGAGCAGCTCCTTTTGTCTGCTCTTCTCTTCAGGGCGAAGGTCCTTCGATGCGAGCTCGCCCATAGATAGCGTGATGGTCCAGAGGATGTTGAAACCGAGGAGGAACGCGCCGTCCTGGTAGGTCCAGCCTCGGTAGTAGTTGGCCGTCGTGTGCCGCGGTGTGATGGCCACCAGCGGAGCGGGGGCTCCCGCCGCCGCTGTGATCTGGGTCACCCCCGTGTAGGAACCTCCGAACATGCCCACCCTTCCGGAAGAATAAGGAAGCTTCGCAGCCCACTGGACCGTGTCATAGCCGTCATCCGCCTCGACCGTGAGGGCGTCGAAGGTGCCGCCGGAGGAGAACATCCCCCGGACATCCTGGATGAGGACCGCGTACCCCCTCTGCGCGGCGTGGACCGGGTGGAGCTGGTTTCCCATCCCGAGCGCGATGTTGGTTTTGTCATACGGCGTCCGCATAAGAATTACAGGAAATTTCCCTTCCGCGTTCGGACGATAGACGTCGGCGTACAGCGTGACCCCGTCCCTCATCGCGCAGGGCAGGTCCTTCTCGATGATCACAGAATAGTGCTCTTCGGTCGTGGACCGAGACGGCCGGATTTGCGTAATAAGTCTTGTTTGGTGTGGACGGCTTCTTCCAAAGTATGCCACCCTAAATCCGCCTCCGGCGCCAGGACCCAAGGAATCACGATGACAACCGCCGAGCCGCGCCCTGCTCGCTTTGGGACATCCGTCAGGAAGGGAGTGAACCCACCGGGAGACCGATGAACTGCTATAAGCAAGGGCGGGAGGCTCGGCGACAATGAACGTCCTGATCATCGATTATGCTCAAGACGACCCAGTGAAGTGCACCTCGAGGAAGATGATCAGGATGGGGCTCGCCACTGAGGTCTCGAGGAAGTTCCACGCGGCGAGTTCGATGCTCGTCCTCAACCCGTTCGCCGAGATAGTGCTCTCTCCGCCCGACAGGAGCGCCAAGGCCGTCCTGACGATCGACTGCTCCTGGAACCTCGCCAGGGGCGTCTTCTTCAAGAAGCTCGGAGGCAAGCACAGGAGGCTCCCTGCGCTGCTCGCGGCAAACCCCACCAACTACTCCAGACTTGGAATGCTGAGTTCTGTGGAGGCAGTGGCCGCGACCCTGTACATGATCGGGGAGAAGACGGACGCTGAACGGTGTCTGTCCCTGTACAAGTGGGGTCCGACGTTTCTCACGCTGAACCGCGACCCCCTCGACGAGTACAGTCAGGCCGACTCTGAGGACAGTGTCAGGGTGCTCGAAAGGGAGTTCTTCGGTCAGTATCTCGACGGCAGAAAAGATTAAGGGCCACCTGACAGGCGCCGTTCCAGTGACGCGAGCCGGTGGGCGGGCCACGGGGTTTCCCTGGGGAAGTTCCTCCCTCGCCGCAGGATGCATGACGCTGAGAGGCGTAACCGGAGACGGTTGGCTACGGAACAGAAACGAGACCCGCTTCGCCATACGCTGTGAAGGAGAGATCCGGAGATCGGCGGAATACGGGATGAAACGGCCGACCCATGCAGAGCAAGGCCGAACGTGGTCGTCGACGGGCCTGCACCAGACCAAGGTAGGCTGCTAAGCTGAATCCCGCCTAGAACAGGAGGAGGACTACTGCCGGCGCGCGTCACTTATAGAAATTCTTATGTTCCGACCACGGGTCGCAGGTCCGACTGCTTTGCCGCACAGGTTCGCTCACATATCTGATGTT
>CAZAMW010000023.1:0-8061 GCA_964486265.1 uncultured Nitrosopumilales archaeon
AGTGGAAGGTCTTCCCCTCCTCGAGCATCCGGACGATCGCGGCTATCTTCCGCTTCCTCAGGCTTGGGTCCTTCGCGGTCTCGAGCCTGAAGATGATAGCGTAGGAGTTGGCCCTGCTGAGCGTCTTCGAGAATTGCTCTGCCCTCTTGTTCTTCCCGACCGCTTCGAGAAAGTCTGGCGGGAACACGGCGCTCCGCTGGGGACTGTAGGCCCTGTCCCATCTCCCGTCCGCCTTCGCTTCGTTCACCTTTCGTAGCCCGGCGGGCTTCATCCTGCCCTCCTCAATGAGCCGTTCAGCTATCGCCACGTTGACCTTCGACCAGATGCTCGCAGGCCGACGTGGGGCCATCCTGCCAAGCCAGGACCTCTCGTCGTGCGGCCTCGCCTGTCCTGTTATCCATCCGTAGCAGAGCAGGACCTCAAGCGCTTCCGGAGGCCTCACCGATGCTGCTTTCGAGTCTCTCTTGTAAAAGCGCAGCCAGAAGCCCTCGGACGTCGAATGGTTTTCGGCGAACCACCGCTCCATCTCAGCAGACGACTCGAATTCGAGAATCAAGGCCGTCCCCGGTTTCTTGCTCGAAGGCGTGGCACATCCCCCGCAGCGCCACTATAAGACGATGCGTCCCCTGACCGGAAGATTACTCTCGCGGGCGGACCAACAAGGAACCGTCAGCCTTCTGAATCCGGACCGGAAGCCAGGCGGGAGGTCAAGCGACATCCAGGTGTGAGGAGCGGGATCCAGGGCCGCCGCATCTTCGGGTGGGCAGGACATTCCGCCCGGTCAGTCGTACATCAGGAGGCCGGGACCGATGTAGTACGCCAACAGATATCCCCCCACGAGTGACAGTCCCAGGGCTGCCCTGAGCCAGCGAGGGATGCTGGGACGCGTGAGGAGATAGGCCCCGCCGAGAGCGAGCGATGGCACAACCATCAGGTAGTACCACATCCAGACTATCCTGCCGCCGTAGTAGATGAACTCGTTCTCTAGGAACGTTGAGGCGAAGAGTAGCGAGGAGAACACAAAGAGCCTGTCTTCGGACCCGAGTCTGTTCTTCCTCAGCGCTCTCCAGGTGAGGAGGGTCCCGGCGGGAACCCAAATGAACACGAGCCACAGGAGCACCAGATTGTAGCTGAGCAGCACTGTCCAGTAGCCGGGCGTCAGGAAGAAGTACCACGGTCCGGACCCCGGCGAGTTGCAGGGGTTGGGGCAGGCGAGGAAGCTGGAGTATCCCACCATGTACTGGATCTGGCTGACGAACGTTGGGAACGGCGTCCTGGCGAGGGAGTCATACAGCTGCAGGCCCGTAGCCGAGACGAGTGCCTCGACTCCGACGATGGTCAGGACCTCTGCCGACCTCCTCCCCCAGCTCGCCTGACGGAACAGAAAGTGATACACCACAAGAGGGAGGACGAAGACGACCGCGGTCTCCTTGCAGAGCAGGGAAAGCGCCAGGAAGAGTCCGCTCGCCGCGTACTCGTTCACCTGACCGAGCCTCCTGCCTCCGAAGTAGACGGCGTACGCGCAGAGGGCGAAGAAGACCGCCGGGATGTCCAGGTAGTCGACTCTGGAGAAGAAGGCGTACAGCGGGTCGAGGAAGAGCAGTGCGGCGGCTATGAGCGCTAGCCTCCTGTCCCTGGAGATGTTGTAGGCCACCGCGTACATCAGCGGAAGCGACAGCGCCCCCGTCGTGAGCTGGACCGCTCTCAGTGAGAGGAACGAGGCGACCGTGCCGGCGAAGCCCGCGCCTGAGAGAGAGCCGAGGAGATAGAGGGTCGCCGCGACGAGAGCCTTCACCAGGGGCGGATGCTCGTAGTTGCACGCGGTCGCGAGCGGGGCGGTGTAGCTCCCCACCGTGAGGCTTATTGTCGGACAGTCCTTCCCCTGCAGCAGGAGCTGTGCAGCGTGGTTGTAGACTGGCTCGTCCCAGAAACCCGCCGAGGGATGCAGGAGCCCTACCGCGAGGTTGCTGGCGAGTGAGAGCACCGCGAGGGCCCAGACGGCGCTGCTCGGGGTGACCCGTGTCGAGAGAGTCGTGGTCCGCCGGGGAGGGTCCGACGTTTAAAATGCGTCCTTCGAGCCGCCTTCCAATGTTTATCGGCGGTTCCCCGCTCGACGATTTGAAGAACGTCTTGAGCCTCCCGCCCGGGACTCCGCCCGGGTCTCAGCACGAAGAGGAGAGTCCCTCACCGACGGGATATTCGCCATCATGGCGACCGTGCTGTCCTCTCGCTCGGCGCGCCCGTCATCACCGGCGCCCGGCTGAGCTCGGAGGCGGACGCCGGGATGCAGCTGGAGACTGGGCTCCCTCATCTGCGGTTGGTGCGATCGCCCTCTCCCTTCGTGAATCCGCTGGTCAGCGAGCCGACCTTCGGCTTTGTGCTCTCATCGTGCCGTCTTGCTGGTTAAGGCCGATAACCCGGAGGCCTCGAAGACCGAGGCGCCGTCCGAGTGGCAGATGAGCCTGCCAAGGTCGTGGCCGATGCGTAGGGGCGCAGGAAGCGACTGGCGAGGGCTAAATAGAAGCGGCTTGTCCTGCCAACACCATGGCTCTGCAATCAACGGAGGCACCATAGATGCCCGGCGGACTCTCCGAATCCTACACGGCGACCCTCGTCCCGGTCAAGAACATGGACCGAGCTGTCAAGTACTACACGGACACGCTGGGCGGTAAGGTTCTCTACAGAGACAAGGGCGACATGAAAGACTTTTGGGCCTCTCTGAAGCTGGGCAAGAGCGAGTTCTGGTTGATAGCTCCCGAAAAGAGGGAGAAGAGGGATCTGGCGTACTCCGCCTTCATCGTCGACGACATCAGGGCCGTCGTCAATGACCTCAAGACCAAGGGCGTAAAGTTCTCGAGGGCCGAGAAGATGAGCAAGGAGACCAGGGTCGAGGGACCGATAGCCATAGAGCCGTTCGGAGCGTCCGCCTTCTTCAAGGACTCCGAGGGCAACGTCCTGATGGCCTGGCAGACGATGATGTAGACGCGTCCTCGGTCCGGCGAGCTCGATGCGACACGTTAATGAGAGCAGCCGGGCCTGCTGCGGACGTTGACGGCCGATTCTTCGTTCCAGAGTTTTCTAGCTAAGGAGGTCCGTGATGGGAGCAGGTACCACACCGCGCCCCGGGTAATCGAGGGGCCCCAGGCACACAAGGTCAGGGTCGAAGGACGGGACGTGATCATGCTCTCGTCCAACAACTATCTCGGTCTGACCACGCATCCCAGGGTCATAAAGGCGACCAAGGACGCCATCGACAGGTACGGGGTCGGACTCGGATGCGGCAGGAGCATCGCCTCGATGCGCATACAGCTGGAGCTGGAGGAGCGGCTCGCGAAGTTCAAGCACGCAGAAGCGACGCTTGCCTTCGCGACCGGGTACGATACGAACCTCGGCACGGTGTGGGCGCTGATGGACCGCGGCGCGACTCTCTTCCTCGACGAATACAACCACGCAAGTGTCTTCGACGGCGCCGGGCTGAGCAGAGCGAGGGTCCGGGTGTATCCACACCGGGACATGAGGAAGCTCGAGAGCTTTCTGAAGGCACCGGACAGGAACAAGAGGCGCTTCATCATCACGCCCAGCATCTTCCCGCTGGAAGGAGACATCGCTGAGCTTCCCGAGATTGTGGAGCTCGCCGAGAGGTATGACGCCTCGGTCTACGTCGACGACGCCCACGCGGCTGGGATACTCGGGGACCATGGGAGGGGCAGCGTGGACCACTTCGGTCTGCACGGCAGGGTTGCGGTCCAGGTCGGGACGCTGTCGAAGGCGCTCGCGAGCGTAGGCGGGTACGTCGCCGGGAGCTCGGAGCTGCGGGAGTACCTCTTCTGGAAGGCCAGGCCCTTCGCAATAAGCACGGGGCACCTGGCCCCTCCCTCGGTCGCCGCAGTCATCGCCAGCCTCGACGTACTCGAGAAAGACGACTCCCTGCTGAAGCGGCTATGGAAGAATGCCGACTACTTCAGGGGCGGGCTGAACGACCTCGGGTTCGACACCGGTCTGAGCGAGACGCCGATAATCCCCGTGGTCGTGAAGGACGCAGCCAAGGCGGCGAGATTCTCGAAGACTCTCCTCGACCAAGGGATACTGGTGCGCTCCTTCGGACCCCCGACTGTTCCGGAGAACACGGCGAGGCTGAGGACCATCGTCTCGGCCACCCACAGCAGAGCGGAGCTCGACTATGCGCTCGAGACCTTCGCCAAGGTCGGCAGGAGCCTCGAAGTAATCCCCTAGTGCGAAAGGTAGGAGCAGATATAAGAGAAGAGTTCGCTTCACAGGGAGGGAACGTCTTGACAAAGTGGGAGTGCTACAGATGCTCGTACGAGACCGACTCGGAGAATCCCCCCGACGAGTGCCCCAACTGCCACTATTCAGTTTCCTTCTGGATCAACCATGCCGAGGAGAAATCGGTAACGCTCAAGGACTTTGTCAGGAGGAAGATAGTCGAGCTCGACGGGAACGTATCGGTCCTGGAGGCGGCCAAACTGATGAGAGACCGCGACACGGAGAACATCCTCGTCGCTATCGATGGCAAGCCGCTGGGGATGCTTGTGGAGAAGGACTTGGTGCGCAAGGTTACCGCAGAGGACCTCTCTCCCTCGAAGACGCTGCTCAAGCAGGTCATGTCCACGCCGATAACGAGCGCGCCGTCCGACACTCCGGTTTCGGAGGCGCTGAAGATTATGGCCGCGCGCCACATCCAGCGCATAGTCGTAACGGAGAACGGTAAACCGATAGGGATCGTCAGCCACAGGTCGATACTCGGGGGAAGCTTCAGGGCGGCAGCGGAGTCGAGGGAAGATTCCGCCCGGAAATGAAGTCGAGCTCATTCGGCAGCGAGAGATGGCGGCTCTGTAGTGCGGTCTCATAGCCACTCCAGCCCAAATGAAGCACGCGAGGAAACCACTCCGTGAGCTAGGCTGAGCCGATGAGTTTCCCCAAAACTAGTTAAGCAGCTAAAATCTCGCCGCTACCGTGTTCTGCAGCTCCTGCGGGGCGGTGAACGCCGACGGTGCCGTCTTCTGCAACAAGTGCGGTGCCGCTCTTGCTCGGACCCCCGCGCCCCCGATCCCCACTCCAGAGACTACACCCACGACGTCGGGACTACCGCCGGGCGGAAGGAACCCGTGGATAGCCGCGGCCCTCAACTTCTTCTTTGGCATAGGCTACCTCTACCTGGGCTACAATAGGGTGCAAGGAGTCCCCACCATATTGTTCATCGTGGCGATGCTGGTGCTGGAGGTCGTCGCAGGGGTCTTCACCTTCGGTCTGTTCAGCCTATTCATAGCGATATTTCTGGCCTATGACGGGTTCGTCAAGGCAAAGGGCCAGAGGGGTTACCTGAACACAAAGCCGGGAATTGGCTATCAGCCTTAGGGCGCCATCGCTCGTCTTAGACCGTCCCGCCTCGACCCTATCTTCGGCCTTCTAGGCTGCTAGGGATTCGATGAGCTCGCGGAAGTCCTTCTTTTCCTTGAAGGCCCTCAGGATGACCTCGGACTTCTTGCCCTCTGGTAGCGCGTTCCAATACTTCGCTGCTGCATCCGAGACACCCTCGTACTCGTAGTAGCCTCCCCTCTCGTGAGGCTTCTCGTATCCCTGCTTCACTATGGGAGGCATCCCGATGTCCCACACTCGTATGGTCGCCATCTCGGAAGTGAGCGAAAGAAGGCTTGCCTAAAGAGGTATTCCCATCCCGCAGCGAGGGCCACGAGCGCTGGTTTGTCTCCTTCAGTCCTCGTCCAGCGCGGCGATGGTCGCCAGGACCATCGACGGGGAGACGGAAGGGTCGTAGACCTGGACGGCGTAGGCCTTCTTGGCGGCGTTCTCCAGGACGGCCCTGATCCCGCCCCCCGTCTGCATCGACGCCTCAAAGCAAGTCGAGCCGTCTTCCTTGACCGCAGCGAACGACATCCTTCCCATGGTATAGACTAGGTTTGCGACCCTGCTGCCCGACGCATCCTCCATCCAGCAGCTCGGGGGAGCGCGGTTCTGTTCGACGTTGCTGACATTGACCGCGGCGAGCGCGTTGTGGCTCGCGTCCTGCACTGTGAAGGTCCTGTGCATAAGGTGCGCCTTCTCCTCTATGAATCCGATGGTCGCTTCGGACCCGTCAACGATGGTGTAGTTCCTGTGGAGCAGCGACTGCCGTCTGGCCACGAGCAACTGCTTGCCCTGGAGGTCCCTCAGGTAGACGTCGGTTGGCATGTGCTTGTGGGCACCCGGACCCACCTCCGCCGTATAGGCCCTGGAGTCCGGGGGAGAGGCAGGCTGGACCGGCGCGGGAGCGACAGAAGCCTGCTGAGCCGGGAAGCTCTTTCCGCACGCCGTGCAGAAGAGGGCCCCGTCGTCGTTCATCTGTCCGCAGTACATGCAGTACTTGGGCATGGCCCATCCGCGGTGACGGCTGCCTTATCCCTATCGGGACGGTCGAATGTCGATGAAAGCCGTAAGAGCCACGCCGGCACTTCGACGAACTGGCTCGCATGAGTGGCATAGGACGGGACGCGAATGAAAGAGGTGGCCCCGTCTACTGTGAAATCTGCGGACGTGCCAACGCGAGCAGCGCCGTCTACTGCGAGAATTGCGGAAATCAGTTGAACGTCCCTGAATGAGGCATCATGCCACGAACCTCTCCGCGAACCTCCCGATGCTATCGAGCTGGTCCTTCGGGTCGGTCTTCCCCTGGGGGTTGGGGACCAGGACCGCGTAGGAGACGCCCAGCGCCTCGAGGTCGCCGATTACCCTGATGTTCTCCGCCATGTTCCCCGTCAGGGTGATGCGGCGGTCACCCTGGACTCCCACGTACTCGGTCTTCTCCGCCCTGACGTCGAGCGCGATCCTTACGCAGACGTCCACCTTCTTTCCGCCGGAGAGCTGCCTGAACCTCGAAACCAGGGGTCGGAAGGTCTCCATGGGGAAGACGTTCGGGTGCCATGCATCGCCCAGTTTGATGGAGCGCTTCATCGCCGCGTCGCTCGTCCCTCCGACCCAGACCTCGACATCCTTCCTCTGGGGCACCGGTTCGAATACGGCGTCCTCGAACCTCTGAGGTAGCCGTTCGTCTTCGAACTCCGTCTCCCCCCTCCAGAGCGAACGGATGAGACGGATGGACCCGTCGACCCTCCTGCCTCGGTCGTGGAAGTCGGAGCCCACGAACCCAAACTCCTTCTCGTTCCAGCCCACGCCTATCGCGAGGAGGGTCCTGCCCCCGCTGAACGAGTCTATCGTGGCTAGCTGCTTGGCCACGACCACAGGGTTGCGCATCGCGATGATGAGGGACGAGATTCCCAGACGGACCTTCTTGGTCTGTGCCGCGATGAACGCGAGGGTAGCGACCGAGTCATAGATTCTCTCGTACGGAGTGCCGCTGTTCCTTGGCATCAGCAAGTGGTCGGTCGTCCAGACCGAATCGTAGCCGAGCCTCTCGGCTTCTAGAGCCACCTGCGAGAGACTTTCGGCGGACGACGTGGCACCGTAGTTGGGGATACAGACTCCGAACTTCATGGCAAGAGGGTCTCGGCCCCGCGTACTTTACCCATTCCCGGTCGCCTAGCGACCGGGTCACAGCTTCTCTGAGAGGTCCTTCACCATCTTGGGAGCGTCCTTGGACCTGAGAGGGTCTCCGTGTCCGCTCAGCAGGACCTCGAAATCGAGACCAGAGAGCCGTGCCAGCGAGGCCTTCGCAGCCTTCATGTCCGGTGTGAAGTTCGGAGGCGGCCCAACGAGCTTGCCCTTGATGTATCTGGCCGTGTCCCCCACGAAGAGCACCCCGCTCTTTGGGTCGTGCAGCGCGATGCTGCCGGGGGTGTGGCCCGGGGTGTGGACCACCGAGAAGCCCCCCACCGGGTCGCCCTGTGCCAGTCTGATGTCCACCTGCACCGGTTTGGAGTTGAAGAAGGGGGATATCAGTCCGAACAGGACGCCGGTAGCGCCTCCCGGTCGGGGATACTGCGTCACCCCTGAGATGTAATCCGCCTCTGCATGATGCGCTTCGACCTTTGCACCGGTCGCGGCCTTGATGGCGGCGGCACCCCTGACGTGGTCCACGTGGCAGTGCGT
>CAZAMW010000023.1:8071-12030 GCA_964486265.1 uncultured Nitrosopumilales archaeon
GCACGATCGTCTTCATGTCGGACGGTTGCTTCTTCATGGTCTTCGTCACATGGTCGATTACCCTCTTCCCGTCGGGCTGCATCCCGGCGTCGACCAGCGTTAGCGAGCCGTCGCCCTGCTCGATTAGGTAGCAGTTGGCGTTCGAACCGTCGACATAATGGATTCCCACCACAATCTCTGTCATGAATGGACCGCCCGCAGGAGGACCGCGGTCATACTAAAACAGGATTGGACGCTCAGCTTGCCCTTCGGAAGCTGAGCATGCCTGCGGGTGCGTTTGCCGTGGCTTCACTCAAGAAGAACGTCGTTGGAAAGGGAGCGTTGTATTCCCGCGTTGCGAGCAGGTTCCGGACCGGGTCGGACGAATAGCTGCCCCGTGAGTAGAACGTGAACCGCCCGCCGTGCCGGACTCCTCGAAGGTGCCGTTTGCGTAGAAGATGACGCGGAGCGTCATCTGATTCTGGTAGTAGCCCATCTTAGGGTATCCCGTGGCGTCCCAGTTCCCGACCAGGCTGAGGGACCGACTCGTTGGCTCTGGGGCTGGGACGCCTGCGGGGGTTGCTGCGGCTCCTTAGGACGCTGGACCTTCGCCTTCTCGCCCAGGTCGAGGAAGACCTTCGCGGGGTCGACCGAGGGGCGAGCTGTGCGGCTTCGGTATGTCCTCGCCGGGCACCCCGAGCATGGCCAGATAGTTGGTCCCCCGTAGGAACGAGTACTTTACGCTCTTCCCGAAGGCGAGGCCCTGATAGAAGCTGGACGCTAACCCTCTTGCAGCGTCGTCGGATACCTCCTTCGCCATACCTATGACGCAGCCGACGCGCTGCGAGATCGCTACCGCCTGATCTTCGGAGTAACAGGCGTTGAGCACGACGCATCTGATGTCCCCGTTCTTGTTGACTAGCCCGAAGAGGTCGGAGAGCGCCCTTTCGCTGGGCGTCTGGGTGTGGCCGCCGGGTCCCTGAAGATATATCGCGTCGACCTCCCCGTGTCCCGAGAAGTGCTCGATGTTCGGGTTGCGCTGGAGGAGAAGATACTGGATATCGTCCACCGCTACTTCGTCGGAGATAACTCCCATGCCTCCGCGCACCGGTCCCCGCCTCCCTGGGCTCCCGTGGTCTGGACGACAAGCATGACGTCTTTCTCCGGAGTCAAGGCTAGTCAACCTGCTTTCGGGCCTTATAGCCGTGTAACTAGTCGTCCTTCTTCGAGACGCCGCGGACCGCTTCCATGATCTTGGTGTACCCAGTGCAGCGACAGAGATTACCGATGAGCGCTTCCCTGATCTCGGCGTCGCTAGGCTGAGGATTCGTGTCGAGCAACGCCTTTGTGGCCATGATGAATCCGGGAGTGCAGAAGCCACACTGGAACGCATAGAGCTCCGCGAAGGAACGCTGGATCGCATCGAGCTCGCCGCCTTTCGAGAGGCCCTCGATCGTCAGCAGGTCGCCGCCGTCGGCCTTGGGTCCATAGGTCATGCACGAATAGACGGGCCTCCCGTTCAGGATAACGGTGCAGGCCCCACACCCGCCCGAGTCGCACCCCTTCTTGGTCCCCGTGAGCCCGAGGTGCTCGCGGAGAATCAGGTTCAGAGACTCCCCGGGCTGGACGTCCAGTTCGTGCGACTTGCCGTTCACCCTCATCTTGATCATCATGCTACGTCTCTAGCCTCTCTCTCTCGTGAGCGCCTTGTTCAGAGCCTGGCGCAGGAGTACCTTTGCGAGTTTCTTCCGGTAACCCGCAGAGGCCCGATAGTCGGAAGCCACGTCCCGCAACTCGCCCTCCAGCTTCTCCACAGCTTCATCGAACTGGCTTCCCGGCTCTGCGGCGAGCCCGCGCAGCCCGTCGGAGGTCTCGCGCGCCGTCACGAGACCGCTCGAGATGCCTCCCAGGACGACCCTCGCCGAAGCGATAGCTCCCCCTTCGACCTTGAGGGAACACCCGCAGTTGACCATCGCCCAGTCGTTCCCGGTCAGGCAAAACTTTGTGAACGCGCTGGTGGTGTAGGCGTCCGGTTCGACCGTGACTCCCGTCACGAACTCGCCGGGCTTTAGGTCCGGCGTCAGAAAGTCTACCATGAAGTCTGTCAGCCGCGGTTTCCTATGGTTGGCCCCGCCGCCGAACACCTGGACCGTGGCGTCCAGCGCCGCCAGACCCACGGGAAGGTCGAAAAAGGAGATGGACGAGCAGACCGCGCCCCCGACCGTCGCCAGGTTCTTCACCTGTACGGGGTGGATGCTGCGAAGCGAGTCCAGGACTGCGCCCATGCCGAGGTGCTTCACGGCATCGTGGTCCTCGAGCTCCGAGAGCCTGACGCTCGCCCCGACCTCTAGCACGGGCCCCTTCCGTTCTATCCCGTCGAGCTTCAGGCCGGTGAGGTCGACGAGTGCGGTGGTCTCGGACAGCAGCCCCCTCTCGGCGAGCTCGTAGATCTCGGTGCCCCCTCCTATGATGACCACCCCCTCCCGGCCCGTCAGGGCCATCGTGACCTCTTCAGCGGTCGAGGGCCTGAGATACTCCGTTGGCTGGAAGGTCGGCAACTGAGAAGAAACGCGCTTCGTGCCTCTCCTTTCTTTATATAACGCTTACCGCACCGCGTCCGACCGTTCCACTCTTGTCGCAGCCAACCATCGAGACCGAGAGCAGGGAATCCGGCGAGGCGCTCTCGGTCGTGGGTTCCAGACAGCCGAGACACGACATGCGCCTGAAGGTCTCTGGTGTCTCCGTTTTCGGGACGGATTTCTCTCTTCCGAACATGCTAAGGGGGAAGATCCTCCGGAGCCAATACGCCCATGCTAAGATTCAACGCCTCGACGTCTCGGCGGCCGCGGCTCTGCCCGGCGTCAGGGCCGTCGTGACGTCCGACGACTTCCCGAGCAAGCCATTTGGCCCGTTCGTGAAGGACCAGAGCGTCCTGGCCCGCGACAAGGTCTACTATCACGGTCAGCCGCTGTGCGCAGTCGCGGCGGACAGCGTCGAGATAGCCGAGAGGGCGCTTGGGCTGGTAGACGTCGACTACGACCCGCTCCCGAACATCGATTCCGTACACGAGGCGATGAAGGACGACAGTGAGCCCATCCACCCCGAAGCGAAGGCGATCGGCTCGCCCCCGTACGTATCCAGGAACGTGAATTCATACACCAGGATCCATCGGGGAAACGTCGAGCGCGCTTTCAAGGAGTCCGATTTCGTGCTGGAGGAGACCTACTCCACGCAGCGCGTCCACCACAGCTACATCGAGCCCAAGGCCGTCGTTTCCGAGATAGACGCGAGCTCCGGACGGATAAAGGTCTGGGCAGCGACCCAGTCCCCGAATCTCCTGCGGGCCTCGCTCGCCGGGATATTGCAGGTCCCCGTAAGCAGCATCCAGGTCTTCTCGCTCCAGGCTGGCGGCGGTTTCGGTTCAAAGGCCGCCGGGGAGTTCGAGGCGATATCGATAGCGCTGGCGAGAAAGTCTGGCAGGCCGGTCAAGGTCGTCCTGACGAGGTCGGAGGAGCTCATAGCGGGCACCCCGAGGCCTTCGGTCCACTTCTGGTTGAAGACCGGCGTCAAGGACGGAAGGATTGTCGCAAGGAAAGCCCGGGCCATAGTCGACGGGGGCGGTTTCGCCTCTGAGGCTCCGTGCTACGCCAGTATCGCGTGCCCACAGCTGCTCGGCGTCTACGACGTCCCGAGCCTCGACCTCGAAGGCATCTCCGTCTACACCAACAAGCAGCCCGCGGGCACGTTCAGGGCGCCCGGCTCGGCTGAGACGAACTTCGCAGTAGAGTCTCACACGGATATGCTGGCCAAGAGAGCGGGGATGGACCCCCTTGAGTTCAGGCTTGTGAACTGCTGGTCGGACGGGAGCCTGGGCCCGACGGGGCAGGTCCTGGGACGGGTTGGCCTGAAGGAAGTGCTCAACAGGGCATCGAGATCGATAGGATGGAAGCAGAGGCGGTCGTTCGGCGGTAGCGAAAGCG
>CAZAMW010000024.1:0-11955 GCA_964486265.1 uncultured Nitrosopumilales archaeon
GATATGCCAAGCTCACGGTCTGAGTGTATCGCAAGACCCAGCTGCAAGGTCTCAGCGATGCCGACTAGCTTCCGGTTGAGGGCGAAGCCGCCCCAGTAGTGCAGGTCTTCCTGTATCATGTCTATCGCGCCCAGTCTTACGGCAGGCATAATCTGATTGAACCAAATCACGCACATGTTGGTCGAGAATGGGATGGCCACCTCCCTCCTCACCTTCGCCATACCCTCGATATACTGCGTCGGGTCTTCGACGAACTCCAAGTTGTACTGCTCCATCTGCTTCAGTATGCGAATTGAAGTCTCAACGGACCATGCGGCGTTAGGGTCGAAACGCAGCAGGAAGCGGTTGCCGTAGGTCTCCCTGAAGAGCTTGACGGCCTCAAGCTCATCCTCTGGTGAGAATACCCCTCCCTTGATTTTCGCGCCCAGGAACTTTCCACCTTCGGCATCTAATCGTTCATGATACTTCAGCATCGACTTCGGCGAGTCGATTGGCGGTACGCCATTCTTCCCTTCATATCTGTAGAACAGGTACGAGATGAAGTCTATCTCCGACCTTTGCATCCCTCCCAGCAGCTCGGAGACAGGTCGGTCGAGCTTCTTACCAACGGCGTCCCAGCAAGCCATTTCGACGCCCGCGAAGGCGTGCGGCGGGATGCTGGTCTCGTACGGAATCTCGAAATATGGACCGAACTTGGCGATTATTTTGCCGAGTTCCATCGGGTCCATCCCCTTCATTATCGTCTTGCACTGATTCACTATAGCGGATGCCGTGGAGTCGCCACCGTAAGTCTCGCCAATTCCTACAATCCCATCGTCAGTGTACACCTCGACTATCGTGCGCGTCGTCCCTGTCTCGATGCCCATGCTCCACCGCAGAGGGGCCTCCATCGGAACTGACACGGGGGTAGCTTTGATGTCGGTAATCTTCACAGGACGCGAACAGGGAGGATGAGATATAAATGACGACCCGAACGCGTAAGGAACTACTGTTAGATGCGACGGAGGGCAGGATTATGGGTTCTCCCAATGACCTGTCGAGTCAGCACCGACTGGAACTACCGCGGCTTCGACGCAATTACGATGGAGAACGACAAGCTACGGACAACTATTCTTCCAGGTTATGGAGCCAAGGTGTTCGAGTTCGTGCTCAAGGAGACAGGAAAGGATATGCTGTACCACAACCCTCGAGTCGAGGTCAGACAACCGGTCTTCGGTGTCAACGCGGACAACTGGTGGCATGGTGGGATTGACGAGTGTATCCCCACGGGTGCTCCGTGCAGGTACAAGGGAGAGGATTATCCATACCTAGGAGAGGTCTGGTCTCTCCCGTGGAACTACACCATCGAAAAACAGAGTGCCGACGAGTCATCCGTCCATCTGTGGAGGCAGACCGTCATATCGCCACTCTTGGTAGAACGGTGGGTCACTCTGAAGGATGGCGTGGGCATTCTTGAGAACAGGCACCGGATAACCAACGTAGGGACTGACGACGTCGATTTCATCTGGGGAGTTCATCCCGGGATAGCGATTTCGGAGACTTCGAGAATCGATATTCCACAGTCAGAGGTCTTCGTCGACGAGTCTTCTCCGGACGACAGGCTAGGTCCCAAGGGAACGACATACAGCTGGCCGTACGCGCAGACACGTGAGGGAGAGCGAGTCGACATGAGGCGGGTCGGAGCCAGACATGACAGAACGGTGGACATGCACTACGCTACAAGGTTCAAGGAAGGATGGTTATCGGTGACAGAGACCTCGAACGGAACCGGCATAGGACTAGTCTTCCCGACCTCTGTCTTTAAGGCGATCTGGCTTTGGCTCGTATACGGGGGATGGAGAGGACTGTATTGTGCTGCGGTCGAGGCGTGGACGGGATATCCTAGCGCGCTCGATCAAGCTGTGAAGGCTGGAGAGTATTCGGTTCTCGGGGCCGATAAGACGCTCGAGTGCGAGACAAAGGTGGTTGGTTACTCAGAGTTCAGAAGTGTTACAAGAATAAGGGACAACGGTATCGTGGAAGGAACGCCCCTGTAAGCATCTGCCTACTCCGGTGGTATCTCCTTGAAGGAGAGCGAGATGTCGACGCCGTGCCGTTTCCTGTATGCGTACCCGATAAAGTAAATTAGCGCGCCGAGTATGAACATCCCTCCCATAAAACTCGCATTTTCAGGGGTGATCGGCGAGCCCGCCTGCGGATATGCGACGGTCAGCGCCGTGATTAATCCGAACCCTACGAGCCCTATTGCGCCGGCGATGACCAGCAGCGGTATGCCGGCGAGTCTGTACTTAGTGAACGACGGCGAGCCATCATACATGGACTTGCGAATCCTCGGAAAGAGTATCGCAGCGATGCAAGCCAGAATCGGGAACGCAACCACGCCCAGCGCTGCGCTAAGATAGACCCCGACCGCGCTGCTCTCGAAGAGCTCGACGAGCAAGACCGCCTCTGCGACCGCCCAGAGCACGATGGCGGTGAAGATTGGTGTCCCGGTCTTCGGGCTCACATTAGCGAACTTGTGAGGGATTACGCTGTCGAAAGCCCAGGCGAAGACGAACCTAGTAGACAGGAGCAAAGACTGAGCTATCACCAGCACACAGGCGGCAATCAGGCTGATTGCAATAAGAAATGTCACCGCGTTGAGCCCGTAGATGTACTGGATTATCGAGGTCAGAACGATGCTACCCCCGAACGGTGTGGCAGCGGCATCGTTCGTGGACAGATAGGCTATGCTTCCGGCGAAGTCAGTTCCGAGTACATTGTAATAGAGGACTGCTGTGATAAAGAAGATGATCCAGGCGGAGATGAACCCTATGAAGAGACCTAAAGAAATCGACCTGCGCGGGTTCTTCAGCTCTCCACCCACCTGTGCAGGCCAGTTCGTGATGAGGAAGAAACCCAGGCCGGGAATCGCCAGAATGGTGTCCAGCCAGCTGAATGAGGAGCTGAATCCATGTGTCTGCGCAGTCGATATCACACTGTTGTAGGAGACGGAAGACTTGGAGTTGAACGCAGACACGAACCCGTCATGTCCCAGGGCAAGGAGCGCGACCGGGACTAGTATCGCCCCGAGCACCGCGAGCGCCAGCAGCACCCTTTGGACAATTGCGTATTGCCTGATGGGGACTATGACGAGGCCTATGCAGATTGCGATTATGATATTGTCCAAGATGAACTCGACTGGAATGGTTGAGAATGGGGATGTCATGTCCGACAGCCCGACGGCGGAGAGGAGGCCTGGGACATACGTGGTAACTATCAAGCCGGAGAAGATAGCCGGATTCAGAATCAAAAGGAAAGTCAGGATCCATCCGCTGACCATCCCCAAGGACGGATGAAGAATCCTGCTCGTGTAGACATAGTCTCCTCCCGACCTCGGCATAGCCCCAGCAAGTTGCGATTCGACTATGTAGTAGCAGATGAGGATAGGCAGAAGCAGCAGTAGCGAAATCAGTATATTAGCGCCAAGCAGGAAAGCGAACGTGATGAAGAGCGTGGAGAGGCCGACGACTGTGACGATGCCGCCGAATTGAAATCCGAAGCTATCCCAGACGCTAAATTCCCTGACCAGCCCCGTGGCATCCCTTGCAAAGACCTTCGACTTTTCAGTCAAAAGATGATAAATAGTGTATTGCAACTTCTCATATTAACCACAGCCCATACAGGTAAGGTTCGAAGATTAGAGCAGGGGTCGTTATGGTATCCTGGGATAATTCAGGGTCTGCCCTGGCACGCCGATATCGAGACTACCAATGTGCCACCACCCAAGGTTTGCAAAATACAAGTCTGTCTTGCGCTGGTCAGGGTGGAATGCGACGTTCGTCGGTCTGTTCAGGACCTCGCTGGTCTTGTCTTCAATCAACGTAGTGACGTTACGGTCAGCGTCGACGGCTAGAATGATATCGGGCGTATAGCAACCGATGTAGAGGTTGCCGAGCTTGTCGAACGCCATGCCGTCGGGCACGGTTCCCTGTAACTGAACATATGTTTCTGGGGCACCTATCGAACCATCCTGCTCTATGGTCATCATTGAAATCTTGGCAGAAGTGCTCTCTATCATGTAGAGTGTTTTCGCGTCTGCCGATAGCGCGAGTCCATTTGGGAAATTGAGGTGATTCCCCAACAGCGACTCCGACGTTCCATCCTTGTGGACCCTGATGAGTCGGCCCGTAGCGCGTCGATATTCGCCGGAATCGGTCAGATAGAGGTCCCCGTCTGGGTGGAAAACTGAGAAGTTGGGATTCACGAGTGGGACTGTCTCTGCCTTGTCGCAGAAGACTGACGCCATCGTGTCAGAGTGTATCCTTACGACGTTGTGCGTCTTCGAAATGCACGCGAAGATGTTCTCGTTTCCATCCACCGTGACCCCGCAAACGAACCCCCCGAGGTTTGCAATCTGCTCACACCGTTTGTTGGCCACATCAATCTTGTAGATCTGTCCCGCCTCGCCTCCTGCGTAGAGGGTGCCCCGGGACGCGAACGCCAAGCACTCCGGATGGTCAAGGGAGTCCAGCACAAACTTCACTTCAAGGATATTATGCATGTAAGGTCATTCCTCACCATAGGTCTCTCTGAGATAGGGCAGTACCTTCGCGCCGAACGTCGAGATGAACTCTGTGTCGTCCCAGCTACTGTTCTGCAAATGGATGTTGTTGAAACCCAGTTTGATGTAGTGTTCGATGTTCTTTATGTGATCCTCAACACTGCTCGATATGAACCAGGCGGTCTTCAGGCCTGCTTCGCTGACGAGCTTCCCGTGAGACTCTATTTCCCTCGGGTCCCAGATGGGCACCTTGAAGAAGACAGGGAGAACGGTCGGCGCCCACCACATAGTGTTCGCGAGCGCCTTGGAATAGTCGCGGTCGTACGAGACCTGCAGCTCCACTAGTTTCTCGATCTTGGACGGGTCCCGGCCAGCTACTTTGGCGCCCTTCTCGAGTGCGGGGAACAAGACTTGCTTGTAATGCTCGTCCGAGAACGGTAACGTCAGAAGACCATCGGCATACCGTCCGGCCAGCTGTGCGACCTTCTTCCCGCTCGCCGCGACGTACAGGGGAATGGGGTTCTGAGGCCTGGTGTACAGATTCGCCTTGCTGAGACGGAAGTACTTACCTTGAAAACTCACGAACTCCTTCGACCAGAGCATTCTGGTTATCTTGACGGCCTCCTCCAGGCGCGCTATTCTCTCAGGGAAAGCGGGCCAGTCCGCCCCGGCCGGGACCTCGTTCATCGCCTCGCCCGTGCCGAGAGTTAGGAACGGTCGCCCTGGGTACATATCTCCAAGTGTCGCGAAGGCCTGTGCGACTATCGCGGGATTGTATCTCAGCGTGGGCGCCGTGACCCCTGTACCAAAGGCGACTTTCTGCGAAGCCTGGGCGAATGCACCGAGCCAGACCCATGCGAAGCCGGCCTTCGCATTGGTGTGCACCCAAGGATGAAAGTGGTCGCTTGTCCAGACAGCGTCGAATCCTGCCTTCTCAGCCTGGACTCCAAGCTCGAGTGCCTTTGTCGGGGTCCTCTGGGTTATGTCAGAAAAGTATCCGAAAGTGAGCCTCAACGTGTACATGTGATTGTCCGCGCGCCTATAAGTGCTATACCGCGTGCATAAGGGTAGGATTCATACTGACGACATGAATCTACTGACGGGAACGAAAGATTCGATGGCTGTGCGACGGATTTTTCGCGCTCGGCACATATTATCTAGCACAGATGATCTGACCGTGAAGACCTCGTCGGCGCTCGCAGCTGCGTGTATATCTCCGGCCCCGTCCCCCGCATATGCCACCTTAAGGCCGCGCTGCTTGTACGTCATTACCACGTCTTCCTTGAAATCCCTGGCGCTTGGAAAGCGGTTCTCTGAGAAGGTAAGGTCGATCCCCTTGCCAGACTGGAAGCTAGATTTCGGACAATAGAGTCGTGGCACTCTGAGCTTTGCCATCCTGAAGGTATCCCGTATGCAAAAATCCAGGCCGGCACTGACGATTGCGAAATCGATATCTCTCGACCTACATTCATCGAGAAGGTCACCGAATCCGGACCTGAATGTACCTAGCTGACGGGCATATTTGGTAACCTCTCGCCGCGTCTTGGCGCGTATCAGGGCGTACTCCTCACGCACGCACTCTTCGACGCTGATCTTGCCGTCGGCGAGCAGCACGTTGAACTGCTCCCACCCGGGCTCCGCGAATTTCTGGAGGACCAGTCTCGCTAGGTCTTTTTCGACTATTGTACCATCGAAATCCGCTAGGACTGCCCAGTTCACGAGACTCGGTTATCTCGGCGTGGTCATAACCTTATCCGCGATTCAAGCTAGATTGGGACGACCTGCACTTCAGCGTGAATCGTCGCCATCATCTTGACGCGCCTGCGTGGAACCGGTATGGCGGCGCCGGTTTCAAAGTCGGAGAGAATCGGACTCCTGTCCGAAATGATCATGCTTGGAGGGAAGGTTCCGGGGACCTGGGCGCCCGTAACCTGAAACAGGTCGGTCTTACCCAGAAGACACGGCAGGAAACGATGTCCTTTCCTTAACAGTGCATAGGCTCGATGGCACCCGTTCTTCAGCAGCATGACCCCCCTGTATTCTACGACCGTTGTCTGCGGGAGAGAAAAGCCATAGTAGAACCCCGCGACTGGCGTGTGGTTCACGGGATCCTCCGCATGGGTGTTGCCCAGTATCCTTAGGTCGAGATTGTCAGCGACCGCAGAGAATGTGTTTGAGCTCGGATTGTACGACGTCGTCATCGGAGTCTTCGGCCTTTCACTCTCGGTTGGAAGACAGAACTTCAAGGTACCGTCCAGGTCTTGCGGCTCGGGAGCGCTCTGAATGAGGGAATTTGCGTACTCCGCGTTGACCATCGTCTGGAATGTATGAATCTTGCTAATCTCGACCAGTGCAAAATCTATCGATTTCATCCCTACAGCATGCTGCTTGAACATAGGTTCGGCCTCGAGTCTTGATAGGCGACCGCGGAACTCCGAAGGGATTTCCTTCGTCTCCGGCTTGCATTCCATCCGTCCAGAGACTCTGTCAGCCACCCCCCTGGCCGAGCGTATGCTGCTGACCCAATCGCTCGTCTGTGATATGTTACCCATGTTCTGCATGCGGACCAGCTTAAGGGCATCGTCCTCAGTCATGAAACCCAGCAAGGTCAGCCAGTCCACAAAGTGGAATGGGTCAGTAACAGCCTCCTTCGAGGATTTGCTGGACTGCTGCAATCGGGATTTCTCGCGTTTTGATGCGGATGGAATTTATTTAGGCCTTGCGCGAGCTGAACAATTGGGGAACATCGGTCCGGGGAATCCAAAGACGACGGTCATCGCCGTCAGAGACTTGAGGATAAGCAGGGGTTCGGCCGGCTCTCACGCCTTCGAGTGCGATGACGGTCGGACATACTTCGTCAAGTTCAAGGACGCAACACGTACGGTTGTTAATGAGTATATTGGTTACTCGCTGGCTAGCTCGCTCGACCTCCCTGTTCCAGAGCACGACAAGGTGATGGTACCACAGAAGCTCATAGACGAGTCAGAGGACCTACGCAAGATGGAGATAGTTGGAGGTGCGCACCACGGAACCGTCTGGATGGACGGGTGTGCCGACTTCAGGGGGAGAGTCGTCCGTGAACTGAACCTGGTCAACGCCGCGTTCCTCCCGGGACTAATTGTACTCGATAATCTCCTCGTAAACATGGACAGGGACAACCCCGGGAACAACCTCATTCAGACCACGGCGAAGGGTCTCGAGTACAAGACGGTAGATTTCAGTGAGATACTTTCTGGGCGTTGTTGGAATCTGGAGACTATGGCTGTGGTGAAGAACTACAGACACCTTGTCCCGGTCTTCGCTGTCGTGGCGCTCCCGGTCAAGGGACTCTCCTCGTTCTCTCCATGGCTGGAACAGGTCGAAGCCCTTTCGGAGGAGGAGGTGACTCACATCATGTCAGGAATTCCCGACAGCTGGCAAGTAACCGATGCAGAGAAGAAGGCGATTCTGGAATTCCTCCTTGAAAGAAAGGCCTTTGTCAGGGATATTCTACTAGCCAACAGGTCCCGATTTCTGAACTGGAAATAGCTACTCTACAGACTGGAGGGTTTCACGGGCCTCCCTCTCCGATGGGACTCATAGCCGGCAAGGGTGATCCGAAGACCCTTGATACCATCGTCAGCGGAGGCGAGAGGCTCACGGTCGGTCTTGATGCTTTCGACGAAGCTCTTGATCATCTCGGTGTTCGGGTCGCAACCATAGCCGTGCCAGGTAAGCTTGTCGTCGGGTGAATTGGTACCCGTGAAGTATATGTTCTGTCTGAAAGCGTCTAGGAATAAGACGCCTTTTGTTCCTAGGACTTCCAGGGTGACGTCGCCCCACGTTTGGTATCCTGCAGGATAAGACCGGCTACCGTCAATGTGTCCGAGTACTCCGTTCTCGAATGTGACGGTGGTTAGAAAAGCATCTTCGACGCGGAGATGCGGATTGATGTTCTTGGCAATCTCGCAGTAGACCTCCTTTGCCTCACTCCCCGAGTACCAACGCATCATGTCGGCCAGGTGGACCGAGTGGTCCATCGCGGCGCCTCCTCCCGAGAGTCTCCTGTCCGAGAACCATCCCCTGGCGGTCATTGAGGAATTGAGCTTGTTGACCCCTACCAGAGCCAGGATTTCACCTATCCGTCCCTCGTCTATGAGCTCCTTCACTACCGAGGCGACCGTGTGGTAGCGCATAACGTGGCACATCTGGAATTTTGCTCTCGACTTTCTCGCTTCCTGCTTCATCTCCTCGGCGTCCTTCAATGAGATCGCGATGGGCTTTTCGCAGAGGATGTGTTTTCCGGCGCGCGCCGCGCTCATGGCAAGAGTGTGATGAAACGCGTTCTCCGAGGCTATGATTACGGCATCGACGTTTGAGAGGAATTGATTGATGCTCTTCTTGAACGGTATCTTGTGTCTCTTTCCGAACTCCCTTCCATGGATCGTGTCCCTGTCATAGATCGCCACCAGTTCAGCACCGGGAACAGAAGTGGCGAGCGAATGAGCATATGATTCCGCGTGCGTGTGGGCGACGCCGAGCAAACCGATTCTGACTTTTGTTACGGCCATCTAGCTTGTCGCCTCCAATGGGAGCTTTACGGGGACACCATCCTTGGCTGAACGCAGAGCAGCCAGACAGACCTCGAGACTCTTCCTTGACTCTTTGGCATCGGTCATGGGACGCTTGTCTTGGATTACGCAGTCCACAAAGTGCTTGACCTCTCTGTAGAACGGATCGAGCGGCAGCGGATGGAGTGTTGGCTTCCAGTGGAGGGTCTCTGGCGCAAATCCCTGCGTGGAGGAATCTGTGTAGAGTCTGACGGGCACCGGAGTCTGATTGTCGAGCTGTAACATGCCCTTCCTCCCGCTCAGTTCCATCCTCATCGTGAACGGGAACTGCTTCGGGAGGGCGAAGCTTCCCTCGACCAGTGCTATTCCGCCTCCCTCGAAGCGCATATTGATCAGTGTGTAGTCGTGTGCAGTGATGTCCCTGTGGATCAGACGCTCGGCCTTGGAGAATACCCTGTCTACTGGCTCCTTGAAACACCAGATGAGAAAGTCCACGTCATGTATCGAAAGGTCTAGGACGGCTCCTCCGCTCTTCTTCAGGTCGGCGAACCACGACTGGTTCCACGGAGGTAGCGACCCGCCTCTGAAGGCCCTAGCAATTGCTATTTCGCCGATCGCCCCCGCGTCGACCATCTCCTTCATCCTCGTGTAGTCCGGGAAGAAACGCAGGACATGCGCTACCATCAGCTTGAGTCCAGTCCGCTCTACTGCGTCTATCATCCTGTCCGCTTCGCGTAGAGAAAGGGTCAAAGGCTTCTCGACCAGAACGCTCTTGCCGGCATCTAGCGCCTTGATTGAGAAGTCTGCGTGTGTGTGGGAGGGGGTGCAGACATCGACCGCCTGGACTTCGTCGTCCTTCAGGACGTCATCAAGAGTCGCATAGGCCTTGACGCCGTGTGTCTTTGCAAATTCTTTGGTGGAGGTAGGGTCCCTTCCCCAGATGCCTCTAACCGGCGCTTCGTCTATCAGCCGAAGAGCGTCCAGATGCACGCCTCCCATGTAGCCGTAACCGAGTATCGCAACCCCCAATTCCTTTCGGCGGGCCAACCGCAGGCGCATTGTCGTGGAGGTAAAGAAACCTGTTGCCCCTAGGCTGGAATCAATATATCGTGGCAAAAAGATGCAGGTGCAAGGGTCTCTGGGATTCAGAAATGCAATACACAACATTCGGAGGGAAGAACGGCATCAAGGTTTCAAAGATTGGAATCGGGCTCTGGCAGGCGAGCGGCGACTGGCATGCCGACGACGACCAAGTCATAAAGGCCGTAGGGAAGGCTCATGACCTCGGCGTGAACCTCGTTGACACCGCTGAGGTGTACGGTGACGGTCACAGCGAAACCGTCCTCGGAAAGGCTCTAAAGCAGTTTGGTAGAGAGAATTTCGTGGTAGCGACCAAGGTGAACGGCAGTCACCTGAGGTATGAGGAACTTCAGAAGGCCGCAGCGGCCAGCATGAGGAGGCTTGGCATCAAGGAGATTGACGTCTATCAGGTACACTGGCCGGACCCCTGGGAGCAGATACCGCTGAAGTACACGATGAAGGCCTTGGAGAGGCTATACCTCGACGGGAAGATTAGGACCATCGCGGTCAGCAACTTCGCGGTCCGCGATCTAGAAGAGGCGAGGTCGTATCTGTCCAGGACGGATATAGTCTCGAATCAGCTCAGGTACAATCTAGTGCAACGTGAAATAGAAGAGGAAGTGATTCCGTACTGCAGGAAGAATAACATCGCTATAATCGCATACAGTCCGCTGGCACAGGGCGCCCTTACCGGCAAGTATGGTGTCAACAAGTTGCCCAAGGGAGACGTCAGGGACGCGAATCCTCTCTTCGTTCCCTCTAACTTCTCACAGATAAGTAGACTTGTAGAGGTCCTGTCCTCTGTCGCAAAGAAGCATGGATGTCTGACATCGCAGGTCGCCCTGAACTGGCTGGCTACGATGCCGAACGTAGTTCCGATTCCTGGCGTCAAGGATGCAGTCCAAGCCACCGATAACGTTGGGTCTCTAGACTTCGAATTGACCAAGAAGGAGCTAGGCGCAATCGAGAACGCCGCGGCGCGGGTCAAGGTCGACTACCTCCCGACCGAGAAACCCTTAGCGGCTTGAATCCGTGACTCGGTAGGGGTTTCAGTGGATACGCTCATCGCGGGCGGCACCATCGTTGATGGAACAGGTAGAGGTGTCTTCAGGGCGGATTTGGGCATCCAAGCTGGCAAGATAGTACAGGTCTCGCAGAACATAGTTGGGAGGGCAGAGAGAAGAATTGATGCTGCCGGCCTTATGGTGACTCCGGGCTTCATCGACATACACACTCATTCAGACTTCACTCTGCTGCTTAACACGAAAGCGGAGAGTTTCGT
This sequence comes from uncultured Nitrosopumilales archaeon, assembly GCA_964486265.1. Classification (GTDB taxonomy): domain Archaea; phylum Thermoproteota; class Nitrososphaeria; order Nitrososphaerales; family Gagatemarchaeaceae; genus Gagatemarchaeum. Next base: position 11,456 of record CAZAMW010000024.1, read on the forward strand.
GAGGCAAGGGGTCACGACGGAGCTACTTGGAGCGTGTGGAAGGACCTGCGCCCCCGTAAACGGAGACAGGGTCGAAATGTTGGCCAGAGACCTCGTCGGTTTCAACCCGGTAGTAAAGATGACCTGGCGCTCGTTCGCTGACTATCTCGGAGAACTGGAACGCCTGGGGGTAGCTCATAACATAGCGGCGATGGTTGGGCACAACGCGGTCAGGATTGCTACGGTGGGATATGAAGAGAGGGCGCCGACCTTTCCGGAGATGGCGGAAATGAAGAGGTTGGTTGCGGAGTCGATGCGCGAGGGCGCGTTCGCCCTCTCCACCGGTCTCGCCTATCCGCCCGGCTCAAGCTCAACGACTGAAGAAGTAATTGAGCTTGCGAAGGTCGCCAAGGCATATGGAGGCTTCTACTATTCGCACCTTAGAGGGACTGACGGAGACTTCCTTGCCGGGGTCGAGGAGGCCCTCCGTATAGGAAGAGAGACGGGCATTGCCGTCCACA
>CAZAMW010000025.1:0-11564 GCA_964486265.1 uncultured Nitrosopumilales archaeon
CATACCCGACAAGGCGGACAAGAAGGTCTTCATCGCCGTTCCGCTCGCGCTGATGTTCGTGGCGGGCGCGCTGCTCGCCCTGGTGCCCGCAGCACCCGACTTTTACATCGCCAACCCGTCAGTGGGCGTGATATTCGTCTTCGCACTCATAGGGCTCTCACCGATAATTGCGCTGCTGGCTGGATGGGCGAGCAACAGCAAGTATTCCTTCCTCGGCGGCCTTCGCGCCCTCCATCAGATGGTCGCCTATGAGATTCCGATGATCCTCTCGGTCCTCGGGGTGGTGGTGCTCTCCGGCTCGCTCAGCCTGGTCAGCATCGTCGAGGCTCAGAGCGGCATCTGGTTCATCCTTCTCCAGCCGATCGGGGCGATTGTCTTCTTCGTGGCCCTTCTCGCAGAGCTGGAGCGCATCCCGTTCGACCTCCCCGAGGCCGACTCTGAACTCGTCGCAGGATGGCAGACGGAATACTCGGGGATGACCTTCGGCATTTTCACCCTGGCCACCTACATCAAGTTCTACGCCCTCTCGGGAGTGTTCACGGTCTTCTTCCTCGGCGGATGGTTCGGCCCCTCCCCGGTCCCGCCCGAAGTCTGGTTCGTCCTTAAGACCTTCCTGGTCATGCTCGTGATGATGCTGCCGCGCGCCGTCATGCCACGCGTCAGGATCGATACTCTGCTCCGAGGGGGGTGGACAAAGCTTATGGTGCTCACCTTCGTGAACCTCTTCTTGGCGCTCCTGATAGTCTCCCTCGGGCTGTATCACGTGGGGGGCCTCTGAGCTGGGCTTCTTCTCATCGGTCAGGGCAGCCTTCGTCTCGATGTGGTCTGGTGTCAGGCACTTCTTCAAGCCGCGCCTGACCCTGAAGTATCCCGAGCAGAAGCTCGACCTTCAGGGGCAGGGCTACCAGTTCGATGCCAAGGCGGGGGTGGGCCGGCCCGGCTTCAAGGGGAGACACGTGCTCTTGGAGGACAAGTGCACAGGCTGTCAGCTGTGCGCGATCGCCTGCGACGGGGTCGCCGTGGCGATCGACATGCAGGAGCTCTCGCTCAAGAGGACCCACAACAAGAAGGACATATGGCCAGCTGTCGACTATGGGAGATGTGTCCCCCATGGCACACCTGTAGTCACATCAGAAGGGATAGTCCCGATTGAGAAGGTCCAAGCCGGTGACCTGGTCCTTACCCATAGGGGCAGGTTCAGAGCTGTGACTGAGGTTTTTACCAGAAAGTACACCGGTCGCATGTACCGGTTCAAGACCCTAGGGAACCCGGAGATCCTCTCTGTGACCGAAGGCCACCCGGTCATGATTTACTCGGGCAACGGAACGAAGTGGGTCAATCCGGAAGCTGTACAATGCGGGACTTACCTTACGAGACCGGTCATATCCGAAGTCAAACAGATTCCCTTCCTGGAGTACGCCTACGACTTGTATCATCCGGCCGGTCGAGGAGGATACTTCACAGTTGAGCGAGTTGCCCTTGAGTTCACACCCGAACTCGCGCGTCTCCTCGGATACTATCTGGCAGAAGGTAACACGGACAGGCATGCGGTCACCTTCGACATTCATAAGGAGGAGGAAGCGTTGGCGTCAGACATAGTCCGTTGTGTAGAGGATGTATTCAGCGGAGCCGTCAGCTTCGAGCCGGACAAAAGGTCAGACGGTCTAAAACTCAGCGTAGACTCGGTACGGATAGCGGCGTTCTTCGAGCAGTTCGGCTCGATGTGCGACAGGAAGCAGCTTCCCGGATGGGCCATGGTTGCTCCCCTAGAGTTGCAGGCAGAGATAATCAGGACAGCCTACTGGGGAGACGGCCACTATTCGAACAAGTACTACTCCTACAAGCACGCAATGCATTCCAACCTTTTCGTGATTCGCACCACCTCTCGGGTCCTCGCCAACCAATACTCGTACATCCTGAACAGGCTGGGGATACTCGCCTCGATTTCAATCAATCATCAGAAGGACCGAAAGGATTGCTATCTGGTGACGATTCATAGCCCCTACATTGAAAAGATGGGTGAACTGGTTAATGTTCGAGCGGAGAACAGCCCCCCTTCCCACGGCTACATCAGGATGACAGAGGATGTCATCGCCTCTCCAGTAGTCACTGCCACCTTCGAGGATGTCGCAGACGAAGAAGTGTGGAATTTAGAAGTTCAGGATGACAATAGCTATGTTGCTGCAAATAATATCGTTCATAATTGCGTGTTTTGCGGATTATGCGTCGACGCCTGTCCCTTCGACGCGCTTGTCATGACGAACGAGTACGAGCTCGCCGCCTACGACCGCGCCAGCCTGAAGTACACTCCCGAGATGCTCTTCGTCCCTCCGGAACCCACCGGCAAGTACAAGGTGAAGATAGACCCAGAACGAGGAACCGCGAAGCATGGTTGACCTGACCGATATCGTCTTCGTCGGGATGTCGGTTGTCGTCGTCGGCGGAGCGATCTCGGCGCTCGAAGCGAGAGAGATCGTGTACGGAGCGATCGGGCTCGCGTTCAGCTTCTTCGGAGTCGCCGGGCTCTTTTTCCTGCTCGACGCCCCGTTCGTGGCGGTCTTCCAGATAACGGTCTATGTCGGCGCCGTGGCCGTCCTGATACTCTTCACGGTCATGCTCGTCCGGGAGGGAAGATGGATGCGGGACTCGCTGAGCAGCACCGGACGGCTCGTCGGGGTCCTCACCGCCGTGATGCTGGCGGTCTCGCTCGCGCTGGCCTTCGCGGCCTCAGACCTGCTCAAGACCGCCGAACAGGCGACCGGGCCGAGCTTCACCGGCATAGGTCAGTACATCGCGGTCCAGTACGCCCCGGGGCTGGAGCTCCTCGGCCTGGTCCTTGCTGCTGCGATACTCGGAGCGATGATGCTCGCGAAGGTGGAGAGGAAGGACAAGCCATGATAACGCTAACCGACTATCTCGTGGTCTCCGGGGCTCTGTTCGCGGTAGGAGCCTACGGGCTGGTCACCAAGAGGAACGCAATGAGGCTCGTCTTCTCCGTCGAGATGCTCATCAACGCAGCGAACATCAACTTCATCGCCTTCAACAGGTACCTGTGGCCGGAGGCGCTCGGGCAGACGATCGTCCTCTTCTCGATAGCGCTCGCTGCGGGGGAGGCGGCCGTGATTCTAGCGGTGGTGGTAGTCGCGTACCGGCTCCACGAGGATGTGGACGTCAGCGAGCTGAGGAGCCTGGAAGGTTGATGGCGATAGCAAGATGACAGTCCCCTCGGTGCCGTACGCCCTCCTCCAGATGGTAGCGGTCCCGCTTCTCTTCGCTGTCGTCGTCTTTGCCCTCGGCGGGAGGATGGGAAAACGTGTGGGTTGGCTGGCCTTCGTCGCGCTGCTGTACACGACCATTCTAATGGTACTCGTCGCGCTGGACCTTTGGAACGGCGGGTCCGTCACGGAGAGCTACGCATGGGCTCCCGTCACGGGGCTCGGGTTCGGCTTCCTCGCCGACGACCTGAGCCTCCCCGTCGCCCTCGTGATGAACATCGTCTGCACGACGACCGCGGTCTACTCGATGGACTACATGAAACACCGCCTGGAAGCGATGTACGGGACTGAGAAGAAGGGGCAGTACTCGCTCTACTTCCTCAACTTCATGCTCCTCGACGCGGGCCTAATCGGGACAGCCCTCTCGACCAACCTCATCGAGCTCTACCTGTTCGTCGAGCTGATGCTCATCCCCTCCGCGTTCATGGTGGCGCTGTTCGGCTACACGAACAGGGAGAGGACCGCCATAATGTACTTCCTGTGGAACCACCTCGGGGCCTTCATCTTCTTCGCGGGGATAATCCTCGCATACATAGGGACGGGGAGCTTCGACATTTCTTCGCTGCGGACGATCCACGTCGGTACTCTCGCGTACTGGGCGGCCGGACTGATACTCTTCGGCTGGCTCATCAAGATGGCCGTCTTCGGAGTGCACATCTGGCTCCCCACCGCGCACGCCGAGCACCCCACCTCCTTCGCGCCGTTCATCGTGACGATCGTGGGAGTCGGTAACTACGTCGTGGTCCGGCTGCTGGTGCAGTACATGCCGGTCGAGTTCTCCCCGCTCGCGTTCCCGCTGATGGTCGTCGCTGCGGCGACGATGGTCTACGGAGGGGCGATGACGATGGTCCAGAACGATGTGAAGTATCTCTACGCGTGGTCGACCATCAGCCAGAACGCGTACTCGCTGCTGGGAATCGGCAGCCTCAGCCTTCTCGGAGTCTCCGGCGGGATCTTCTACTTCCTGAATCACATCATCGGAAAGACCATCCTCTTCTGCGTGGCAGGGATACTCATCTGCCAGGTCGGGACCAGGGACATGCGGAAGATGGGCGGCCTCGCCGGCCGGATGCCGATAACCGCCACGCTCTGCGTCGTCGGTTCCATGATCCTATCCGCAGTGCCGCCTACAGGAGGCTTCCAGGCCGAATGGATCCTCTTCACGGGTGTCTTCACGAGCGGGGTCACTGGAGAGTCGATGTGGTACATCGTAGTGGGGGTGATAGGACTCCTGGCTACGCTCCTCACGGTCGCGTATACCTTCTGGCCTGTCAGGCGGATGTTCTTCGGCGCCCTCCCGGCCGAGCTTTCGCAGGTCAGGGAGGCCCCTCTGACCATGACGGTGCCGCTGCTGTTCCTCGCCGGTCTCTCGATCGTGATCGGACTCTACCCAGACATTCTGTTCCACTTCCTCTACCAGTACGCGAAGCTGCTCGGGCTTCCGTTCGGAGCTGCCTAGGATGACCTCCGTCATGATACCGTCGTACTACATCTGGATGGTCTTCATCTTCCCGTTCATAGGCGCTCTGGTCGCGCCACTGACAGGCAAGACGCGCGCGCGAGACTACATCGCCGTCTTCTTCCCGCTGGTCTCGGCTCTCTTCACACTCTCTCTCCTGCTGCCCGTGCTAGAGGGAGAGACGCTCACCGTCTACAACTCGCTCATCCCTGCCTCCGTGCCGTGGATTCCCGAGCTCGGGATCAACGTGGGCGTGCTCTCCGACCCATTCACGATAATCATCTCGAGCCTGGTCGGCTGGGTCAGCCTCCTCGTAATGGTCTACAGCCTCGACTACATGAGGGGAGACCCGGGGCTGACGCGTTACTGGTTCTTCATGAACTTCTTTATCGGCAGTATGCAGCTCATAGTCCTGTCCGACAACCTCCTTTCTCTCTTCATCGGATGGGAGGGCGTCGGCCTCTGCAGCTACGCCCTCATCGGCTACTATTATCACGACGAGAAGGAGAACTGGGTGGGCACACCCGGGACGAGGGTACTGGGCGAAGAGCAGGCGTACCCGCCGTCCCACGCCGGACTGAAGGCTTTCTTCATGACGAGGGCGGGCGACATCGCGATGCTCGCAGGGATGTTCATCCTCTTCATCTACGCGGGGACCTTCAATTTCCAGCAGCTGGTCTCGTCGCCTAACTGGGCGACGGAGCTGGCCAGGAACGACCTTCTCGTCCCCGCCGCTCTCCTCATCTTCGGAGGCGCGGTCGGCAAGTCGGCGCAGTTCCCCCTGGTCGAGTGGCTGCCCGACGCCATGGCAGGTCCGGCCCCCGTCTCGGCCCTAATCCACGCCGCGACTATGGTCAACGCCGGCGTCGTGCTCGTCGCCCGTATAGGGCCGGTCTTCTACTTCGCCCTGCTCGCGAACCCGTCGCTCATCCAGCCTTTCTTCGAGACCGTCGCGTGGGTCGGGGCCTTCACCGCGCTCTTCGCGGCCACCCAGGCCACCGTCGGGTTCGAGCTCAAGAAGATACTGGCGTATTCGACCGTCTCCCAGATAGGATACATGATGCTCGCGTTGGGTCTCGCGGGCCTGGCAACCAACTTCGCGCAGGGACTCTCTGCCGGCCTCTTCCAGCTCATGAGCCACGCCGTCTTCAAGGCCGCACTCTTCCTGATGGCTGGGGTCCTCATCCACTCGACCCACTCCAAGTACATCAACGAGATGGGCGGGCTCCGCGAGAGGCTCAAGCTCACCTTCGCGGTGTTCCTGGTCGCGGTTGCTTCCCTGTCGGGCATCCCCCCACTCAGTGGGTTCTGGAGCAAGGACGCCATCCTCGGCCTGGCTTGGAGCTCCGGCCAGACCGGTCTGTTCATAGTCGGTTCGCTGACCGCGGGCATCACGGCGTTCTACGCTTTCAGGATGCTCGGGATCGCCTTCCTCGGCCAGAAGAGCCCTCACCTGGACTCGGTCGAGGCGGATGGTCATGGGCTGCATGACGCTGGTCCGGTCAGCTGGGTCCCCTACTTCGTCTTGGCCTCGGCCACCGCCCTCTTCGGGGTCCTGGGGTTCTTCGGGGTCGAGGGATTCCTGGAATCCTCCGCCAGCGCGTATCTCGGCTCGCTCTATACGTCAGCGGGGACTGCGACCCAGGCCGTCACTCCGACCTTCGACCTCGTGCCCGCAGGGATAACCCTCGCGCTGGTCATCGTCGGCGTCATCGCCGCGGTCTCGCTCTACGCAACCCGCATGCTAAGCCCCGAGAAGTTGCTCGCGAGCTCGGGCCTGCTCAGGGGCCTGCACTCGTTCTTCGAGAACCGCTGGTACGTAAACGCCGTTTACTACAAGGTGTTCGTCAACGCGCCATTCGCTGCGTCGGTCTGGACCCACACGCACTTCGAGTGGGGTGTGCTGCAACGCGTCAACACCGGAGGCGAAGCCCTCGCCAAGGGGCTCTCGGCGGGCATGGGGTGGGTCGACCGCAGCGTGATAGACCGGTTCGCCAACCGTGTGGGTGACGCCGGCCAGTCGCTCTCCCGCGCCGCGAGAAGGATCCAGACGGGCATCGTCGAGAGCTACGCCCTCGTCCTGATATTCGGTCTGCTGCTCATGCTGCTCCTCTTCGTCTTCCTGACGGGGTTGTACATTCTCCCATGATCCCGCTCCTCTCCCTCCTCGTCCTGATACCGATTGCGGGTTCTCCCATCTCGTACCTTCTCGTCAAGCGGGACAGGGAAACGGGAGTCATCGCGACTCTTGCGGTCGCCCTCGTCACGCTCGTCGTGGCGGTCTACTCCTTCTGGTACGTGTACGCGAACACGCCGGCTCTCGGGACCTATGGCCTCATGGAGGACTATCAGTGGGTCAGCACACCCGGATTCGCGGTCGACCTTCTCTTCGGAGTCGATGGGCTCAGCTCGCCCCTCGTGCTCGCGACTGCGGCACTGACCGTCTTCGCGGTCGTAGGTTCGAGAAGGCTCGTGAACCAGAACTCACCTCCCTACTTTGCTCTCCTCCTCCTCTTCGAGGGGGCTATCATGGGCGTGTTCACTTCGCTCAACCTCGTCGTCTTCTACGTCTTCTGGGAGCTTGTGATGATACCGATGTTCTTCCTGATCGGCGTCTGGGGCGGGGACCGGCGCCGATACGCGGCCATGAAGTTCATGGTATTCATCTTCGTCGGCAGCACGATAATGCTGCTCGCGTTCCTCGCGGCGTACCTCGACGTGAGCCCACTCTCGCCCACCTTCGACATCCCGAACCTGGCGGGACACATACCCGACGGGCTCCAGTATCTCCCGCTCCTTGCGTCGTTCATTGGTTTCGCCGTCAAGCTCCCGATAGTCCCGCTGCACAGCTGGTTGCCCGACGCGTACTCTCAGGCGCCGGCTCCGGTTGCCGTGCTCCTCGCAGGTGTCCAGTCGGCGATGGGCGGCTACGGGATAATCCGTATCAGCATCGGCCTTTTCCCGCATGCCGCAGCCCAGTGGGCCTGGCTGTTCCTGCTGATCGGCATCGCCACGATGCTCTATGGCGCCGTGGTGGCTCTCATGGCGAAGGAGCTGAAGCGGATGTTCGCATACACGAGCATGAACCACATGGGGTTCGTCCTCTTCGGAGCCTTCGCGACGGTGATCTCGGGCAACGCGCTCGGGATGGAGGGAGCCATCTTCCAGATGTTCGTCCACGCATTCACTGCGGGCTCGCTCTTCATGGTGGCCGGCTACATACAGCAGCAGGCTGGGACCACGGAGATCTCGGAGCTTGGGGGGCTTCGTAACACAATGCCCCGGACGGCTGGTCTCCTGGTCGCAGCGGCAGGCGGAGCCATGGCGCTTCCCCCCTTCGCCAGCTTTCTTGCCGAGATAGCGGTGATTGCTGGATAGCAGCGAACGCCTACACCGCAGCCGTGGTGGTCGTACCAGTCTTGACGGGTGGCTATCTCCTGTGGATGATCAGGAGGGTCGTCCTCACTCCTTCCCCGGAGAGCTTTGAGGTCAAGGACATGCCCTGGACCGACACGGTGACCCTGGCCCTGTACTTCGTCCCGCTTATCGTTCTCATAGTATTCTCCTCTCTGCTCTTCAGTCCCGCGGCCCCCGTAGCACAGTGGATGGTCCACCTGGTTGGAGGCGCCTGAAAACGGACTTCATCCTCTTCGCCGCGGTCGTGCTCGGGGCTGCCGCCATCAGTATACCTTTCTTCCAGCTCTCAAAGAGGCGAGACGCGCTGCCGGGGTGCGTCCTGGCTGCGGCGCTGGGGGCCGCCATACTTCTGGTGGCTCTGAACACGGTCTCACCCCAGCCCGTCCCTGAATTCGGCAGCCTCCTGAGCTCTGACACCCTCGGCGGGTTATTCGGGCTGATTACTCTCTCCGTTACGCTCGGGGTGACGGTCTTCTCGATTCCGACCATATCGAGCAGAGCAAACGGGCCGCTGTACTACTCGCTGCTCGGATTCTCTGCTCTCGGAATGCTCTTTCTTTCCTTCGCCGCCGACCTCCTGATACTCTTCATCGCCTGGGAACTGATGAGCCTGCCGACCTATGCCCTTGCCGGTTTCGACAAGACCCGCGAGGAGTCCAATGAAGCCTCGGCCAAGTACGCTATCCTCGGCGCCCTCTCCTCGGCGATAATTCTTTACGCGATAAGCCTCAGCTATGGTCTGGCGGGCAGCACGCAGATCTCCTCAGTCGTCAAGGCGCTCGGCGCTAACTCCACGGACCCGGTCTCCATGCTCGCCATCCTCTTCTTCGTGGTCGGGTTCGGGTTCAAGATGTCCGTCGTGCCCTTCCACATGTGGGTCCCCGATACCTATGAGGGTGCCCCGATAACCATAAGCACGCTGTTTGCCGCCGCCACCAAGAAGGCCGGCTTTGTAGCCGCAATACGCGTGGTCCTGGCGGCCTCGACGCTCTACGTCGTCACGCAGAACCCGATCTTTACGATCCCGAACATCTTCGCCGCCCTCGCCCTCGTGACGATGACCCTGGGCAACCTTGCTGCCCTTACCCAGAAGAGCATGACCCGACTTCTCGCCTATTCGAGCATCGCCCAGGCCGGATACATCCTGATAGGGTTCGTCATCTATTCATACTCGCAGGCCAACCCTGCGTACGCCGCTGACGCAACTCTGGGGATGACCGGAGCCCTGTTCCACATCATCAACCACTCGATAATGGTCAGCGCCGCTTTCCTGGCCGTCGGTCTGGTCCTCATAGGCGCCAAGCGAGCTGACGTAGGCGTCTTCGAGGGTCTCGCCAAGAGGGCGCCGGTAACCGCGTTTACACTCTCGGTTTCACTTCTGGCACTGGCCGGAGTGCCCCCGCTCAACGGATTCTGGAGCAAGCTGCTGCTGTTCCTCTCCGTGGTCAGCGGTCCGTTCGCCTGGCTCGCCGTGGCAGCCGTGCTGAACAGCGCGTTCAGCGTCGCCTACTACGTGTGGATAATCAAGAGAATGTACATGGACGAGCCAGAGAACGGCGAGAAGCTGAATGAGCCGCTCACCTACGTCGTAATCTTCGCCGTGCTCACAGCACTGATGATAGGCCTGGGTCTCTTCCCTCAGATAGGAGTGGCCTTCTCGCAGCACGCCGTGCCTTCGATACTCTCGCCGTGACTAAAAGTCCCTCTGGACAGAAAAGTCGGTGAGCTCCAACAGGAGTCTCTTGGCCTTCCCGTCGTTGATTGGCGAGAGCTGCTCCTTGGCCTTGCCAGCGTAGCTGGCCGTCAGAGAGCTGAGCCTTGATATGATTGAGCTCTCCTCGTTGCTTTGCTTGAGCGCCATCGTGACCTTGTCCTTCGCACCCCAGTCGAGCATGTCATCGTGCGCCTGGTAGGCGATGCCAAGATACTTACCGTAGTTCGACAGGGCCTCGATCTGCTCGTTCGTTCCCCCTCCGATGGTCGCGCCGAGCTCGGTCGCAGTCTGGAACAGGGCGGCGGTCTTGTTGTAGATTATGTCGATGTACTCGTCCCAGCCGAGCTTGTAGGTCATCGGGTCTATCGTCAGCTCCATGTACTCGCCCTCGCACATGCGAAGGGCGGCCTTGCTGAGGGTATGCGCCACCCTCTTGTCGTGGTACCTCGCCGCGACAGCGAGGATCATCGAGAAGACAAAATCGGCCGTCAGGAGCGAAGCGCTGTACCCGTATCTGACGTGGAACGCCGCCTTGCCCCTTCTCGAGACCTCCTGGTCTATGATGTCGTCGTGGATGATCGACTCGGCGTGGAGCAGCTCCACCGCAACCGCCGCGTCGAGCACGGAATCGTCTTTGGAGCCGACCGACTCCGCGGAGAGCATCGCTGCCATGGGCCGTATCCTCTTCCCTCCCTCGAGGGCATACTTCAGAGGACCGTAGAACCGCGAGTTGGCGTACCGCTCCAGCTCTCGGTCGATTGCGATACTGGTACGGTCGAGGTAATCCTTCGTCTTGATCGTGATTTCGTCCAGGAACCTCGGGTCTCGTTCGACCAATAGTGGGAACCTTTTCGCTTTCGTTCCTCCGGACATTATATAACGATTGCCGGAAAGAACGTCCCGCTTCGGTATTCTGCCGGCGGCCAACCTTATCTTGACGATCGTCTCGATCCCCCGTGTGCTGAGGTTCGAGGTGAGACAACTGCAAATCGAGAGCGAGCGCCGCTTCTATCTGCCTCTTCCAAAGCTCAACCAACTTCAGGTTGATTTCCTGAAGCAGGAGCTGCTGGATGAAGGATACTCAGTATCGTCCCGCGAAAGTCTGGTCGCCAGGAAGGGCTCGCTCAGCCTGCATGTCAGTCCGGCGGGGTTGGCGTCCTCTTCGTCCGACCTCATGGATGTGCTCCTCCCCTCCATTCCGAACGTCCTGGCGTTTCCCAAAACGCCCCTGGAGACGAACCCCTACGTCGCAGTTAAGAGGGGCGGGGAGTTGTTCGAGGTCCATCTCTTCCCCCGGCTCGAAAGCATGGGCCGGTGGACCGCCCTCAGGAGGCAGGGGGACTGCGGTCTCACGCCCGACGAGGCCCTCGTGCTGGACCGATTGCTCGAGGGGTCGGAGGAGCTGATAGGCTGCATAGCGGACTATCCCACCGAGGGTTGCACCGTGACCCACGCGGGAAGGCATCCCCTCTACCGGTGCATGGTCCCGGCCGACGAATTCGTGTGCAACCTCCGGACGATATCGAGGACCTCTGCAAGAAACACCTACCTCCCGAGGTCGTCGATCCTGACCATGAAGAACAGCCCGGCTCAAATCGGTCTAAAAGACTCGAGACGACTGGGCGAGTGGTGCTACCTGAACTTCCCCAAAACCTCTAATCCATGAGGATGGCGAGGGGTGGTCAGCCCCGGTAGTACA
>CAZAMW010000026.1:0-7492 GCA_964486265.1 uncultured Nitrosopumilales archaeon
CGAAGGAGGAGTCACGAGGAAGAGCGGTGCAAACATGACCGAGAGCACCAGGAATGCACATACGAAGGGCGAAGCCTTCACGCTCCACCTCCCGCACGGCATTGCATTTAATTTTACCAAAGCGGCATCCTTTCTGGAAGCGGCGGCATATTGTCGCTTGCAGGTCGTGGGAACAGAAATCTCCCAATACGTCTGGATTGCCAGGACGCCAGCTGCTTCACTCAGACTTCATTGCCGCGAGAATCCTCTCGGCCGAGGCCTTCGTTCTCTCGTCCACGTGTACGAGGACGACCCCCTCACCGGGCTGGCCGTAGTAGACGGTCGCGCCCATCGGCGCGGCCAGGATTGCAGGGATGACTAGCAGGTCTTCCTCCCCTTCGACCAGGACGCGGGCGGGCTTGCTGCCAGAGAGCGCCCTCCTTATCGCCGCGACCGATTCCCAGGTTATCGTGCCAGGCGGGTTCTTTGCCCGCATGAGCGCGGCGAAAGATGCGTCGGGTGCGGCCCTCCTCTTTCGCCGTTCGACTCCGTCCACAATCTGCAGGTCGGGCGTCCTCCCGAGCTCGTGCATGGTATCGGTAACGCGGTCGCCGACAGTGATGACGAAGGGCGACGCGCGGAGAGCCTTCAGAAATCCCTGCGTCCCCAGTTCCTCGGGCGCGTAGAGCCTCCCGACGGGTCTCTTGAGCCTCCTTCGAAGGTACGGCGTTAGGAGGACTAGCTTACCTTTAGCGCGTATCTTCCGGGCGTCTTTATCCCGAGCGTCTCTGCCACCTTCGAGTTCTTCGGGTCGAGCACTATCACGAGACCTGACCATTCGTCACTCAGCTCGTTCGAGCCGTCGTTCGGGCACTTTTTCTCCGTCGTGAGCATGTGGCATTTTCTGCAAGCGAGTTCCTTCATCTGCCATCACTACTGAGCCGCCCGGGCTTCTGCCTTGGCCTGCTTGGCGGCCTTCGCCACGTCCTCTTCGATCCACTCGAGGGCCCCCAGGTAGGGCTGTCTGCAGGTCACGCCTATCTTGCCCATCGAGATGCCGTGACCGAGCGACACGGCCGTGATGCGGACGCGGACCTTGCTCCCGACCTTGAGGGAGCGCTTGCTCTGCGAAGCCGTGACAACTCCCGACTTTACGTCGCTGGTGAGGTAGTCGTCCATGATCTGGCTGAGGTGGAGGAGGGCATCTGTGGGTCCGATTCTGACGAAAGCGCCGAAATCGGTTATCTCTACGATCTCGCCCTCGATTATCTCCTGCTTGAGCGGGAAGAACGCGAAGACCTCGAACTTCACCTTGTGATAGGTAGCCCCGTCTCCGGCGATTATCTTCCCGACCTTGTCTATCTTGACGTTGGTGACGAGGACGAGGTAACCATATTCGGGGTTGATGGTGCTCTCGTACTTCAGCTTCAGCAGCTCCAAGGCGACATTCTCTAGGGAAGCGCCGAACCTGTTTGGTGGGACGCGGACGACGTCCTCAAGTTCGACTAGCTGGAACAATATGAATAACTTTGTAGGGGCCTATTCCACTTATACTAAAGTTTATTCCGGCAGGCGCCTCTACAGCGAGACCCGGCCGCCGCTCAGGGATACCACCCTGACGCTGGAAGCCTTCAGCTGACGGATGAGCTCCTTGTCCAGGGTGGCGACGAAGGCGTCGTCTCCCAGGGCGAGAGAGACCAGCTCGTCGTCGGCGCTGCCGCTCCCGACCGCCTTTTCGAGCTTGAGCTCGCCTCTGTCCACCATGTCCTTCGCAACCGAGGCGTACCGAGCGGCTCGACCGCCGGTCTGGGACAACCTGACGAGCTCGTCGTAGACGGCGTCGATGACGACCGCGTCGAAACTCCCCAGCCGCTCGAGCATGTCCTCGCGCCAGGGTGTCGGGCGCTCCATGACGGCGATAAGGAAGCTGCTGTCGAAGAGCACCCTCCGGGGGGGCGCTACTTTACGATGCCCGACCCGATCAGGCGCCATCGTTCGGCAATCCTCCTGCTCAGCGCTACGCGCGAGCCCTTCTCGGCCACGACCGGCTTGCGCAGGTCCACCTCCGCCACCGTGTCCCTGGCCGAGGTGACCGTGCCGAGGGTGGCGGCCGTCCCGATGTTGAGCCTCAGCGACTCGCCTACCCTGACCTTGTCTACCTTGAGCATCTCTGACGAGCCCACCGCCTGCTCGAAGAGCTGCAGGTCGGCGGTGATGTGGGTCTTCGCTGAAGGGAGGGAGCCGGGCTTGCCGAGGAGGCTGCCGACCATCAGGTCGCCCTTGGTGAGGGACGGGTCGAGGTGTGTGCCAAGAGAGACCAGTCCTCCGGGGCCGACCTTGTCCGCCATGCCCACGCCCGTGCCGAGGCTCGCGACCTTCGTTATGAGGGGTGCGTACTTCCCGCGGTCGTCAGCCAGCCCCGGTGAGATCTCGACCTCGTCCCCGACGTTGAGCTGCCCCCTGGTAACGCTCCCGCCGAGCACGCCCCCGACCAGCGCGGAGATGTCCGTCCCCGGCTTGTTCACGTCGAAGCTCCTGAGGACTACCATCTGTGCATCGGCAGAAACATCCCTCTGTGGCGTGGGGATCTTCTCCTCAATCGCCTCGATGAGCGCGTCGATGTTTATCCTGTGCTGGGCGGAGACCGGGATTATCGGCGCGTCAGCCGCTATCGTCCCCGAGAGGAAGTTCCTGATGGCCTCGTAGTTCTTCTTCGCGCCCTCCGAGTCCACCCTGTCTATCTTGTTCTGGACTATGACCATCTTCTTCATACCGAGCATCTGGAGCGCCAGCATGTGCTCCCTAGTCTGGGGCATGGGTACAGGCTCGTTCGCAGCGATCACGAGGATGGCCCCGTCCATCACTGCGGCGCCCGCCAGCATGTTGGTCATCAGGCTCTCGTGTCCGGGAGAGTCAACGAAGCTCACCGTCCGCAGAAGCTGCGTCTCCTGGCCGCACACGGGACAGACGGGAGAAGTGGAGTATGCCTCGGGCGGAGGCGTGTGCGGGCACTTGTAGAATGCGGCGTCCGCGTAGCCAACCTTGATCGTGATACCTCGCTTCAGTTCCTCGCTGTGGGCGCTGGCCCAGACGCCGGTTATAGCCGCAACTAGGCTGGTGTTGTGGCACACCGTCGCCCCGTTTCCCGCCACGAAGTTGGCGTACTCCGGGACCGCCAGATCGTAGACCAGACCGCTGTACTCCTCCTCCTTTACCCCGACTATCCTGTCGAACTCGAGCGAAGACCCCACCAAAGTCCTGAGCTGCTCAAGCGATGCGCTGGATGTCTTGAGGGTCTTGACGGCCTCGACCCTCAGACGGTCGGCGATAGCCTTGAGTTCAGCGTCCGAACCGCCTCTGAGTATCCTCACGAGCTTCTTTCTGCCGTACCCGAGTCCACTCGCCACGGCTTGGAGCGAAGAGCCGGTCAACTCCATGTGCTGTCTGAGGCTGGCCCCGTCCGGAGATAGCAGGGCAAGCGACTGCTCGACCGCGCCAAGATGCTGATCGACCGCGTCGATGACCATGAGCAGCTTTGTCTTTGAAATCCTTCCCGTCTTTGCAGCCGCCTGGTAGGCCCCGTACCACGGAGTGCCTTCCATGTTCTGTATCGCTAGATTCTCGCCGAAACCCTCTCTGAGCAGACCAGAGTTCCTCAGCAAAGTCCGGAGAGTCTCGACGGCTATCGGGACGCTCAGGCCTGTTTCTTCGGTCTGCTTCGTGGTTCTTTCGAGGTAGCTCTCCAACCTGTGTTGGACACGGTCGTCCTCGAACCCGATCAAATCGGCGAAGAGCCTCAGGTCCTTGCGGCCCGAGACCGTGATGCGGCCGTACTCCTTCACGCCCTTCTGGGTCCGACTCTTCTTTACTGAGAACCTTGGGATGATTCCGAATGATTGCAGCAGGTACCCGATGATGACTATGTTCTTCTTATTGAGCTGAGACGCCACGACCTGCCCTGAGTGTGGGTTGAACTCCCCATCAAGAGTCAGGAACGCACGAAGGAAGGCCGCCTTGAGCTCCTTCGGAAGCCTGCAAACCCAGTCTGCGATTCCGCACCTTGACTCGTCACCCGGAATGAATCCGAACCTCAACCGCAGATAGTCTACGAAAGGCTTGTTGTATATGGCGAAGGTCCCCCCCTGATGGCCACTCACCTTCTGTCCAAGTCTCTCTTCGGTGATACTCAGGAAATCCAGAAGCATGGCCCGCTGTACGGTTTGCGTTACCGCGACGGAATCGGCCCTGCTGGTGCCCTCGGCCCACACGAACGCGAACCACTTCACAATGTCTGAGTCGACCCCTGTGACGTGCCTCAGCCTCCTTATCGGCCCCGACCGCCCTTGTTTCTGCTCGAGCAGGAACTCGTCCCGCCTGAGGCGGTGCAGCGGTTGGGATTTGAAAATCCCTACAAACCTCCGCCTCTCGTCGGGAGTCGGACTCCTCGCAGCTCGCTCTATCACGGAGCAGGAATCGCGACCGAATCCCGCAAGAACGGACAGTCTACTCTTGGAGAGCCCGGTCAGCATCCTCATCTTCTCAAACTCCGAAGCCGCTAGTCCTGAGAAGTCCGAAAACCCGGAGGTTACGGACCTGAGCTTCTCGTAGTCGTCCCACGTGACAATTTCGTACAGTTTAGCGAGCTCGGGCATCGGGTCCGGCAGCGACACGGACTCTTCCAGGGGCACCCGAGACAGGAAGGTCGCATAGTCACCCGGGCGTATGTCTTTAGCCCTGACCCACTGGAGCGTCCCTCTCCTGTTGATCAACAACGGGTGTTCGGGCGTCACCGTGAGCGACCGGCCAGACTTTCCCGAGACGGTGAACATCGGGCCTGAATAGTCCTCGACGTAGAACATCGACGCCGCTTTCACAGCTTCGAGCTTCGCGTTCAGGCTCACCACGCTGTTGCCGTCGAAATTATAGACCTCTCCGCCGTCCACCCGACTGAGCAAAGTTCCCGTCGTCTTCACTGCTCTGAGTATATCCGAGCCAGTCACCGGGACGCCGTTCAGCAGGACGTACTGGTCAATCCTTTGGCACTTGCCATGGTCGACGTGGCCGCTGGTCCCTATGTTACACTCTGGCTGCTTCGGGATACGCCTTATCGGGGCTGTCTCTGTCGCTTGCTCCATGAGGACCGTTGTCGAGTTTCGAATTTCGGTGATAATTAAACGTGCTGCGCTCAGACGGCTACTCGGTCTTCGCGACGTTGAGCTGGTATATCTCTTCGGTTACGGTGCCGCCCCTGACGAGCTTCCTTCGCTTCTCCCCCTCGACGGAGTTGCGGAAGCCAACGCCCTCGGTCATCAGGACGTACCTCTTGCCGCTGCCTAGGACGTCGCCCCTCATCGGGAACCCCGCCTTGTCGCTCCCGCCTGTAATCTTGACCTTGTAGCTCTGGCCGACGACGCTCAGGTCGACCACTTCGCCCACCTTCCGGCCCACGAATATCTGGGCTGTCGAGTCCTTCGCCTCCAGGACCTCAGACTTGCCCGTCTTGGGGTCCGACACGACTATCTTGAACTGGGCCATCTTTCGGAGACCCCTCCGGAACGCGTTAATAAATGGTAGGTGGGGTCAGAACCCGTACATCATATCCTTGACCGAGCGGATGGAGATTATCTCGTCGAGGGCCTCCTGGTCGTCCTCCTTCAGCGTGCTGGCAAGGTCCCCCTTGAGCAGCTTCACGTCGTGGGAGGTCGGGAAGCTGTAGAGCGAGTCGTTCTCCCGGATCTGCCTCCCGAGCGTCGGCCCCCGGACCGATATCGCCACCTGCATCCCCTTGGTCGCTTCCTGGACGGGCTTTGCGTTCTCCTGTATCTGCTCCACCGTCCCCAGCTCCACGCCTGCGGAGTCCATCAGACGGACCTTGGGTTTCAGCCTGCCGGCGACCACCTCGACCCCGAACACGGCGGGGTCGTTCCTCCGGAAGAACATCCCGGGAAGGGCCTTCAGCTTTGCCGGAGGGACTATCGTGGAAAGTACGCTGCGCTCGTCTTGCTCGCGCTTCGTCGCCGCCCACTGGACGTATCCCTCTATCGCGTCGTAGATCACGTCAGAAGCGATTATCTGCGCCTTGGCCGCGGCTTCCTTCGCCTCGGGCACGACCTTCACGTCGAACCCGATGATCGCCCCGAGGTACGGGTCGTGTTCCGCCACGGCTTCGGCCTCGATCATGTCCCTCTTCGTGATGTCGCCGATGTCGGCCATCCTGACGGGAATCTCCCGTTGGTCGAGCATGCGAATCAGAGCCTCGAGTCCCCCTATGTTCCCTGCCTTCACGATCACCCCGTCGATGTCGGCCTTCGACACCAGGGTGGTGAGGTCCTTCTCTGCGTCGCTCTTGATGGTCTGGAACTCCGCGTCGTCATGGAAGCTCGTGACCGAAGTCCCTGGAATCACGCCGTCAAGGTCGGTCGAGACGAGCTTTACTCCCGCCGCCGAGTAGACCTCCTGGACGGGGGTGAATTTGTCGCGAGGGTCTCTCATCTCGTCGAGCGGCTTGGGCATGAAGAGCGCCTTGACCTTGGACGCTATCGCCCCATCGCGTCTTACCAACACGATCTTGTCGCCGACGGAGAGCCTGCCCTCCGTGAGTATGATGTTGGCGGTCTGGCCTATTCCCGTCTCTTCCTGCAGCTCCAGGATTATTCCGCGCGCCCTTCCCCTCTCGTCGACCGCCACGAGCTTCTCGGAGAGGAACTGTTGGGCGAGCCCGATAAGGATGGCCAGCAACTCCGGGATCCCGACCCCGTACCTTGCGGATATCGGGACGATGGAGACCTGCTTGCGGAAGTCCTTCACCCTGTAGAACGCATCCGAATCGAAACCGAGTCTTGAGAGCCCGCCGACGACGTTGTAGAGGCGCTCCTCGAGTTCGTCACTCCACTGAGGCGGCTGCTCCTTTATGACGCTGGCGAGGTATCCCTTCGACTCCTTCCTCCAACCCTTGATCATGTCCACCTTGTTCAGGGCTACGAGGAAGGGGACCTTTCTCTGCTTTAGTATCTCGATGCTCTCCAGCGTCTGGTTCTCCAGCCCCTTCAGGACGTCCACGAGCACAATCGCAATGTCCGCAGCCGACCCTCCTCGCATCCTCAGGTTCGAGAATACTTCGTGTCCCGGGGTGTCGATCACGAGGAGGCCCGGAATCTTCAACTGGGCACCGGTCTTGGTCATGATCTGGCCCGATATCGCCGTGAGCGTCTCCATCGGGAAGAAGCTGGCGCCGATCTCCTGAGTTATCCCTCCGGCCTCCCGCGCCTGGACGCTGGTACCGCGAAGCTTGTCCAAGAACGACGTGTTGTGAATGATGAGACCGTTTGCAAGGAAGTTATGGCAGTCGTCAACGGTGAAGTCATAAACGAAACACTCTCCTTGAATCTCCTCCAGAGAAGTGACCTGAACGGTAGCGAAGTTCTCAATGAGCCTCTGAAGGGACTGGTTCTGATAGTTCGGTACGACGGATGGCAGTCTCCTGAGCACATACCTGCTGAGCTTCTCGTGTGGT
>CAZAMW010000026.1:7502-11248 GCA_964486265.1 uncultured Nitrosopumilales archaeon
CATGTCGGACCTCAGGAAGTTGCCCGGGATCGGAGCCATGTCGAAGACACGGTTTGTCACCGAGCTAGACAGCTTCCTTCTTGCACAGAGCAGCTTCTCCTTGTCCTTGAAACCTATGTGCTTGAGGAAAGCAGAGACGTTGCCCTTTCCGCTGATGAAGACCTCCTGGGAGTGAGTCTTTCCGGAATAGGCCAGGCAGCCGAACCGTTGCAGCAGCATCGGGAGCTGCTTCATGAGCATCCGACTCTCACAACCCACGCCGATGTACTTTCCTTCCTGGACGAAGCCTTCCGCGTCAAAAAAGCCACGCAGGAATGCCGCCACCTGGACGTCGGGCATGATGGAGACGAGCTCGGGGACCCTCAGGTTCCTGGTCTTGCCACTCTCAGGGTACTCGAAGGCCTCCGTCAGGAACCTTGCAAGGGTCTTGCCGCCTTTGTGTGAAACGATGTAGCGGGTCCTGCGCCATGCTCGGCTCGCTCCCACCCCGAAGGCCGACATCAACGAGTCCAGGAAAGCATCCGCGATGCTGTTGGAGGAGTTGGCCAAGTAGCCACTACCGGCAACCCCATCCCCATACAGCAGGCCGACAACATAGGAGAGCGACTCAAAGCCCCGGCCGTCCCTTGGCAGCCTTATCCACGGAGACCTGCGTGAGGCCCTGTGCTTTCGCGAGGAGAATTTTACTCCTTCTACGGAGTCATAAGCCGATGCGAGCGGGATTCCTAGAGATGCAGCGAGTTTGCGGAAGGTGTCAGCCCGATAGTAGCCTTGCCTCACATGAAACATCAACTCTTTGTCTCCAACCTCGGCTCCGACCCTCCCGCGACCTCCCCGGGAGAATTCAGCTATCCGTTTGTTCAGGGAAGAAGAGACTCTGACAAGGAAGTCGTCCGAGAGCCTTAGCAGAATCTCGGACTTCAGGTTGAGAAAGTCGCCTTCAGTGGTGCAAGTCTTCGAAGGGAGAACCAGGCGGTCGCCGAGTGCCAGATTCTCCGCCTCGACATATCTCAGCTCGCCCCCCTTGGACACCGTGAGGAACCTGTGCTCAGGAGTGCACTTTACTGAACGGCCGGCCTTCGTCGAGACGTTGACGAGCCTGTCTGCCTTGAGCTTCCAAACGTGCGAGACCTTTCGTGGAACAACATTTCCCTCTTTGTCTATCGAGATCACGCGCAAGTCTCGCGCCGCGTAGACCTCGCCATCCGGCCGATGTGACGCCGCACCGGTCTTGTAGGTCTCGAAGACCTGCCTTGCCTCAAGAATCCTTCCACCTGCCAGCTGGATTAGCGTGTCTTCACTGACACATTTGCCCGCATCCGTGTGGCCGAGCACGACGACTACCGGTTGACGCAGGGGCTCTGCGGGTTGGGACACACGAGAACACCAAGGAACTGCTGCCGGAGCCCGACCGCCTAATAAGCTATCCTTCGGTCGGAGGCAACTCCCGCCGGGCTCATCGGGGGATCACGGGCAGGATAACGCGCGAAGGACGGCTCGCGTTGTGGTAGACTTGCTGCTCGGCCACGACCGGCTTCGACTCCGTCGCAGGCTGCTTCGCGGTGTTCATGTTCCTCTCGAAGTGGGGGAAGTTGCTGCTCGAGACCTCGAGCCTGACCTGGTGCCCCTTCCGGAAGAGGTTGCTCGTCGACCAGAGGTCGATAGTGTACTCGTAGACCCTGCCCGGCTGGATGGGCTTCGACCTCCTGGTGCTTTCCCTGTAGCGCGCACGGACGATGCCTTGGGCGAGGAGTTGGGCGTAGCCGCACTCCCACACGTCGACCAGCTTGGCGGTGAAGTCCGTGTCGGCGGCTGAGGTCGCGGCGAACAGCTTCAGCACGACGCGGCCGGTCACCTCGACGGGCTTCTTCAGCGGGGGCGTGCTGTACACCAGCACGTCCTTTCTCTTCTCGACGCAGGTCTGGTCGTACGGCCCGGCCGGGTTGAAAGTTGCGTCACAGCAAAGCGCCCCTCCCACGGTGGGGACGGGGTCGAGCGGGTCGTACAGGAAGCGGTCGGGCCGCTCGTCCTCGGGGGCGGCGGTCCCGAGCGAGCCGTCTCCATCGAGCGTGTTCGCGGATCCTTCGCTGTGGATGTAGTAGTCTGTGTACTGCGTCCTCGCGAGCGGCCACTCGTTCTCGTCCCTCCAGACGTTCTCTCCCATCACGAATATCCGGACCGGCGGGGTCTCCACCGGCGGCCCGCCCTTCAGCCACGAGTCGTACCAGTCCAGGACCATTCCCTCGACGTCGGTCTTGGCGTATGCGGCCTCGTGTCCGAAGTCGACGTCTCCGACCAGTTTGCCGAGGTCGGAGGCCCGCCCCAGGTGCATCCAGGGCCCTATCAGTAGTTTCTGCTGCCTGCTCTCCTTTGTCCTGCCGTGCTTGCGCATCCTGAGGAAGTTGTTTATCGTCCCCTCGAGGAATATGTCGTACCAGCCACCGAGGTTGAACGCCGGCGCCCTTATCTTGCTGTGGTAGTTCTCGAGGTTGATCTCTTCCCAGTAGGCGTCCTGCTCAGGGTGGGAGACCCAGTCGTAGAAGAACTCGGCGTTTCCCCTGAAGTAGGGGACCTTGGCGACCGGGATGTGGTCGAAGACCTTCTCCGCCATCGCGTCCCTGACGTCCAGCATCTTCTCGGCATCCTCCTTCTTTCCCCTCCGGAAGAGCTCGGTCGCACAGAACGAGTTGACGCACCACGACTCGACGAAGGAGAGCTGCAGCGCCCCTCCCCTGTAGAACCACTCTTCGTAGTAGTTGGCGGCTGTCAGCGCCGGGAAGATGCACTTCAGGTGAGGCGCCCCGGAGGCGGCCGCGAGCCACTGCGTGGCTCCGACGTACGAACCCCCGTACATGCCGACCTTGCCGTTCGACCATGGCTGCGTCCCGCACCACTCGACCGTGTCGTAGCCGTCGTTTATCTCCTGACGGAACGGGTCGAACCTGCCCTCGGAGTTCCATCTCCCCCTGACGTCCTGTATCACGACCGCGTAGCCCCTGCTCACGGCCCTTATGGGCCGCATCGAGAGGTTCGCGAACCCGCCGATCCCCTTGTCGTAAGGGGTCCGCTGAAGGATGACCGGATACCTGCCCACCCGTCTCGGCCTGTAGACATCCGCCCTCGTGATCAGGCCGTCGCGCATCTTTATTGGAACGTTGAGCTCTATCGCCGCTTCGACTTCGTCTTGGCTCCCTGGCCAGGATTCCGACATGCGCCCGC
Source organism: uncultured Nitrosopumilales archaeon (assembly GCA_964486265.1). Lineage (GTDB taxonomy): Archaea > Thermoproteota > Nitrososphaeria > Nitrososphaerales > Gagatemarchaeaceae > Gagatemarchaeum. Next base: position 10,722 of record CAZAMW010000026.1, read on the forward strand.
ACAGGCGTCGGACGATTCATAAGCGTTGAATCGCTGAAGAGGGAGGTCAGGAGAAGTATGTCTTGCTCTCCCAGTCGAAGGAGTCCTTCGAGTCGGAGGCATGAATGGCGTTGTCCAGCAGTCCGGTCGCGAAGTCGCCCCTAATCGTGCCCGGTGCGGCCGTCCAGCTTCGCGTCGAGCCTATCATCAGGCGCACCACGGCTATCGCGTCCGTACCCTCTAGGATGACACCGACGCTCGGCCCGCTGCTGATGAACGAGACTAGGTCACCGAAGAACGGCTTGTCCTTGTGGACCGAGTAGAACTGCTCCGCCCTTGCGCGGCTCACGGTCTGCATGCGGATTTCGACCGGCTTCAGACCCCGCTTCTCGAAGCGGGAGATTATGTCGCCGACGTGCCCCCTGGCCGTGGCGTCGGGCTTTACGACTATCAGGGTCCTCTCTACCGCCGGGAGGGACATTACTTGCTGCTCCTCGCCCACTTGTATTTTCTCGGGTCGCGCCCGAGCTTGACGTCGTTGTACTTGC
>CAZAMW010000027.1:0-10966 GCA_964486265.1 uncultured Nitrosopumilales archaeon
TTCGGCACGACCTTGGCGAAGAACTCCGTCCTGGCCGGAGGGCTCATCAGGCCCACCGAAGGACCGATCACAAGGACGAAGATCATTCCGGCTCCCATCCAGCCGATAGCGCCGAAGACGTGCAGCCACACCACCACGGTGTTGAGGATCATCTTGCCGGCGGAATCCCGATTTCACTTTATAGAAGTTCTCTTCAGGGCCCTGACCAGCTCGTCTAGGTTCGCGAGCGTGAGGGCGACTACCGTGAGCAGGGGGATGAGGGCATAGTAGTACACGGGGGTCGAGAGCCCGGAGTCGACGAGAGTCGTAATGAAACCGGAACCGATGGGCGGGTAGAGAAGAAAGACGTTCGTCGCCAGGAAGACGCAGGCGCCTGCGGCTATGGCTTTCAGCCGAGGCCTGTTGTACATCATGAAGAGCGGGACCCCGAGGAGGGTGAACCTGGGGTCGAAGGCGGAGAGGGCGAACACAGCTCCCGAGCAGACCGGTCTGCCCGTCCTTCCGAGGTAGAAGGAGAAGAGAAGCAGGAAGGTCTCGAGGACCTTCGACTGGCCCTCGCCCCACTGCCAGAAGTACGCGGCCGATATCCCCCACTGCGGCTCGGGTGAAGGCAGCAGCAGGGCGATCGCGGCGATGACCACGGCGACGGCAACTCCCTTCTCCCTTAGCAGCGCGTAGAGGAAGAACGCGATGAGCGGCAGCAGCAGGAACTGCACCACGTCGAACGCCGTCAGCGCCTGCTGATAGGGTAGGGCCGTGAACGGGATGGCGAAGAGCAGGAACGATGGCAGATACTTGTATGTCTCGGGCTGTGGGAGCACGTGGTATTCTCCGTCGTTCACGAACCCCGCCGTGTAGACCTGACCCGGGTCGTGGACGAGCCGCCAGGCGGCCGTGTAGAACGCCGAAAAGTCCTTGGCGAGCGTCCGGTTGCCGCAGCAGCCCGAATCACTCGCCGTCGTCTCGGGGTACGCCGCGAAGAGGACCGTGAGGTTGAGCAGGAGCAGACACGCGACCACTGCGACGAAGACGACCCTCGACCGCGTCGCCCTCTCTGCCGTCAATTCACTATCGACCCACGTTGCAATCGCATCTTAACGATTGGGGTCCAGACTCCGAAAAGAGATAGCTCTCCCGACGCCGTCTTCCTCGTGTGACTCCCGCCGTCTTCACGTCTCCGATGGACGGCGCGATATACGCAGCCGTCCATGCGGCGTGGTTCCTCTCCTTCATCGGCGAGAGAGCCATAATCTACAGCGGCGGCGGGAGACGGGCTGCCGCGCGCTCCGACAGGGGCTCCGCCCTCATCATAATCGCGAGCACCTTCGCGGCGGTCTTCGTCGCCGAAGCGTTCACCGAGGCCGGCGTGGCGCTCCTGCCCGACTGGTCGTTCTACCTTGGGGTAGCGATGATGGTTTCAGGGGTCGCCGTCCGGCTGTGGGCCGTCTCCGCCCTGCGGAGCTTCTTCTCGTACACGGTCCAGATCAAGGAGGGCCATCGCGTCGTGCAGAACGGCCCCTACAGGTTCATGAGGCATCCCGCCTACACAGGGAGCCTTCTGACGATACTCGGCATAGCCTTTGCTCTCCAGTCGTGGGGTGCAGTCCTGCTCATGGCCCTGACCTTCGGAGTCACCTTCGGGTACCGCATGAGTCGAAGAGAAGCTCCTCACCGCTTCGCTGGGCGAGGACTACGTCTCATACTCGAAGAGGGTGAAGCGGCTGATCCCTTACGTTTACTGACGCGCGTCAGACCGCGTGCGGTTGCCCTTCGGGTCGTGCCCCGCGGCCGTCCCACCGGAGGGCTCGGGGTCTCGTCCCCGTACGATAGGAGACGCGGTGCGGGCTTCGACCCAAATCGCCTTTTTTTAGGGGAATGGCCCACCGATTCGTTTAACTGGACTCGAGAGGCAATGCGCCCGTGCTCAGATACGGGATCGCGAAGACCATCGACGTGCCGCTAGAGTACGCTTACTCGTGGCTGACCGACTTCAGGGACGACGACACCAAGATTGTCGGCGGAGCCTATCCGCGCCACATACTCAGGAAGAGCAAGAGCCAGTTCGTCTGGATACAGCACTACAACAGAGACGGGAAGGAGAAGGAGGCCGTGAGGATCGTCACGCTGAACCCACCGAGCTCGTGGCACAACGAGTCGATCAGCGACGAGAAGGAGGGGAGCTTCGACTATCGACTGACGCGGGTCGGCAGGAGGAGGACCAGGCTCACCATAAAGGCCAGGGTCACCTACAAGGCGATGCAGCCCGAGGTGAAGCCGGAGATGGAGAGGGCCCTCAGCGCCGACTGGGAGAAGTACCGGACTGCCCTCGAGAAGGACTACTCCTCCGGAAGGTCTGCGACGGACTAGCCGGCAGGGCCGGGCTTCACGTTCAGCTTCCTGAGGAAGCCGCCGAAGGCCTTCGCTGGCATCGCGAACCTCATCATCTGGAGATGGCTCATGATCTCGCCGTCCGACAGACCCATTCTCCGCGCTTCCTTGACCATGGCGGCGTACGCGGCCAGCACGCCGGGGTCGTCCGTCAGCTTCGCCTCGCCTCTCCCCGAAGAGAAGGCCCTGAGCAGCCCTAGAGAGAGGAGCGCGTCGAGGTATATCGAGCTGGTCTTGCCGGTCCTGAAGTACTCGCCCGTCACGATGAGGTGGCCGTCCTGCTCGCTCGGCATTATGAATGGGAACGGGAAGTCTATGAACTCCACCTTCAGGCCCGCGATTATGGAGTCGGTGGAGTCCCCTAGCATCTCCCTGACCGGGTCGACCTTCTCGAAGCCCCTGAAGTAGTCGGAGAACGGGTGCAGCTCGGGCCTGACGTCTCGGTTGATCGTGACCGGGAACCGCATGGCCTTCTTGGCGGGGTTGGGCCCATCCTTGAGGTCCATCGCCTTCAGGAAGTTCCGCCAGGTCTTCGGAGGGGCCTCGAGCATCTTTAGGTACTCCACGATCTCATCCCGTTCCATCCCTATCCGCTCCGCCTCCCTGACGGTGTGCTCATAGGCTGGGACCTCTATCGGGCTCGCATAGTATAGAGTCCTGTCCTCCAGGAACTTCATGAACTCTCCGTGGAACCACTTCTCGTTCTTCATCCGCTGGTCTATGTGGAAGAGCTCGTGGACGACGTCGAGGTACAGCGTGCGCGTGGGGCTGTTCTTGAGGTGGTAGGTACCGACCGTGAGGTTCCCGTCGCCGTCCCTGATGCCCATGTACATCCACCTTAGCGGGACGAACCCGACCCGCAGGCTGCCGAGCACCTGCTCGGTCTTCTCGCCGAAGACCGACCTCACCGCTTCGACGCGTTCGAACCCCTGGAAGTGGTCGGTGAACGGCCTGAGACGGGTCCTCGGGACCTTTCGGTGGAGTGCGACCGGGGCGCGCGCTGACTTTTCCAACCTTCCTCTCGCAGCCCGCGGGCATAGATAAGCCTGCCCGGACCTTTTTGTCGCCGTCTGTCATTAATACTTTTGCCCGATTCAAAGATTAGAACAGCTGTTCGACGGCTCAGTATTATCCCCCTCGCCCTCCAACACGGACACGTCAGAACATGCAAACCGCACAAGGAAGCACAAGGAAGCAGAAGCTCATCGCGGTGGGAGCCATCGTGGCCCTCGCCATCCTGTCAACACAGGCATACGCGTACGTGACGACGGGGTCGCTCAGCGCCCTAGGCCTTCACAACGCCGGCGGCAGCGTCGACCCAACCAACAGCAGCACCATCAGCGTGTCCGGGAGCGGCCAGGTCAGCATCCAGCCTGACAGAGCTCTCCTCAACATCGGCGTGAACACCCAGGACTCCTCAGCGCAGCAGGCGGCGCAGGAGAACGCCAACATCATGACCAGCGTCATCTCGGAGCTCGGCAACATCGGCATCAACAGCAGCGAAATCCAGACGATATCGTACAACATCTACCAGCAGTACGGCTACGCGACTCCTGCGCAGCCAATCGTCTGCGGCACCGCCCTGAACGACACCGCCTGCAAGATCCCCGGCGCGACGTATGAAGTCGACAACGAGATACAGGTGACCATCTCCGTCTCGAGCCAGACGGCTGCGCAGCTCGGCACCAAGGTAGGTGCTGCGATAGACGCGGCGGTCGGTGCGGGAGCGAACGAAGTCTACGGAGTCCAGTTCACCGCCTCCAGCTCGGTCCTCCAGCAGGCGGACCAGCAGGCCCTGCAGCAGGCGGTCAAGGACGCGTCCGCTCAGGCGAACTCGATCGCCTCGGCGCTCGGTGTTGCAGTGACGGGGGTCATCTCGGTGACGACAAGCCCGACGTACTTCCCATCCCCCGTCTACTTGGGCACGTCTTCCGGGACCGCAAGCCAGACACCCGTGGTCGCTCCGCAGTCGCTGACCATAACCGAGTCTGTCCAAGTCGTCTACGCGATAAGCTAGGCACTCCGTCGGGGGTGCCCCGACCTTCTTTTTTCGAGCCTCCATGGGCAGGTGCTGCACGGTGGCGCATCCTGTAGACCGCTCCCCAGACCGCCCCGCTAAGGACCACGCCGAGACCGAGGAGAGCCAGGAGCGCGAGCGTGACGGTGCCCGAGGCCGGAGCGGCGAACTGCAGGGTCACCTGCTCCGACTGCCCGGCCGTCTGTCCGCCCGAGGAGACCCCGGAAGACTGGGCGGCGCCGGCGTATGCCCCCGTGACCGTGTAGTCTCCTGGCGGCACGTAGAAGACGGCCTCTCCCGACGAGCTGTTCTCGGTCGCTACAGTTCCTTGAGAGTCCGCGAGGGTCACCGGGACTCCCGAGACCCGGGTCCCGCCCGAAAGCGTCGTGACGACGAGCTGGTCGGCCTGGACCTGGACCTGGGTCACAGAGTAGGGTCTCTCGACCCGGACCTGCTGCGGGGAGGTCTGCGGCGTGGAGACGGCGACCTGGAATGGGAACGTCTCGCCAACTAGGTAGACGGTCCCGTTGCCGACCGAGTACTGAGACGCCCCCATCACCTCGACCTGAGAGTCGGTAAGCGGGCGGTTCCACCCCGCCGACATCACCTGGACGGTGGCGGGCTGCAGCGGGACGGGCGCTGCCGAGAAGAGCCCAACGCCGAGCTCCTGGTACATCATGTACACGTAGCGGGGCCAGACGGAGGGCCCGTTCTGCAGCGAGGCACTCAGGACGACGGATTCTGAGAGCGGGTTCTGTGGCGTCGAGCAGCCCTGAAGCCAGACCCAGGAGCCCGTGCCCGTCACCAGGACGTCTGTCTCCTCAGTGAGGACGCCCTGCGCCGACTCGAAGTGCGAGGCGAGGCTGAACTCGCCGGCCCTGAGGGGGATCGAGTCGAGCAGTGCCGTGCTGAAAGCGCCGGTGAGACCCCCTGACACCTGGACGGGCTCGGTCTGGGCAGCCTGCATGTTCCTCTGGACCACGGTCGCGTTGTCAAGCTCGTAGGCGTAGTCCTGCGAGAGTCCCATCCAGAAGGTGAACTGGCCGGAACTGCCCTGCGGGACGACCGAGACCGATGTCCCGTTCAGGGTGAGCAGCAGGTTGCCGCCTCCCGCTCTCCCGGGGATCGGGACGTACGCCGTCGCGGTGGACTGGTTGCCCGCCGAACACGCGCTCACGCCGTAGGCGGACGGGGACTCCAGCGTGTAGTTCATCGACAGCTCGCCGTCGCTGCTCAGACCGTAGCCGGACAGCTGGACCGGGGCGCCGCCATCGAGGAGGTAGAACTGGACGCTCGTCGCCTCGCCGGGCGTCGACGCGGTCAGGGACCACAGACCTGACGGGTCGGTGTTCGAGAAGGTGAGCAGCGACTGCGACGCGTTCGCCGCGATGTCGAGGACCAGGAATGGCTGCGGAGTGCCGCCGCCGAGACTCGGGGGAGTCAGGGTGACGTTGACCGGAGCGTCGTACGACTCGAACCACAGCTGGTCTCCCACCGTGTACACGGGGACCCCCGAGGCGAGAGGTCCCACAGTACCAGAGCTGAACCCCAGACCTATCGCGGGCGGGGGGCTACCTCCGGCCTGGCCGTGCGCCGGCTGGATGAAAGCGACGAGCACAAGAACGGCAAGCGCCGTGAGCCTTCTAGCGTCCACGGGTCGTCCACCAGATCAGCCCGATGATCGCCAGCCCGGGGACCGCGAACAGTAGCAGGAGGTCCTCCGTGAGGAGCGAGCCGAGGGCGGACCAGCCCAGCGCCACGACGCTCCCCACGACGGCGACGATTAGCGCGCCGAGCCGGCCTCCGCCGTCGCCCTGGGTGATGACGTAGAACGTCAGCGCAAGGTAGAGGACGAGACCCGTGAACGTTATCTCCGGGACCAGCGCGGCCGACCTCGCCTGCCCCAGCAGAACCTGCAGCAGGAGCCGCGAGACACCCGAGAGGCCCCCGACGCTCGAGGTGAGCGTGGCCACCTCCGCTGGGATTACGAGTAGCGCGAAAAGGCCGATGGCCGATGGGATGACCGAGGAGAGGCTGGCGCGGTGGAGCATGCTGGAAGCGAACCTGTACAGCGCGAAGGGAGGGAAGACGAGCAGGAGAGCCGCCGGCCAAGCGAGCGCTATCGAGGTGAGCAGCGAAAGGTACTGCGGGACGCGCGTGAGGATGTAGACCACGAGGAGCCCCGCGATGATTAGCACCTCGATGGCGAAGATGTCCACGATCAGGGACACCTTGGCGCGCCGCAGTCTCCCTACCGAAAGCACGGCCGCCAGCCTCAGGACCATCGTCGCGAGGACGACGGCCTCCAGCAGGCTCGTAGGAGGCACCGCCCCGCTCTTTATCGACCACGCGAAGAAGTAGAAGTAGAAGAACGAAAGGGGAGCGACGAGCACGCCCCAGGACAGCAGCTTCAGGCTCTCGCTCAACCCTCTAGGAGCACCTCCGCCAGCTGTGTCAGGTCGTCCTCGCCGCTGAAAGCGAATAGGCTCCCCCCGGAGGCCCGGACGGGCCTGCCATCCCAGAGCAGGAGCACCGGCTTCCTCCTGGCGAGACTCCTCACGCGCTCGTCCTCCAGCATCCCGGGGTCGGTGACCAGCAGGTCCGTCCGGAGCATCTCAGCACCGGCATCTCCTGCGACCGTCCTCGGGGACCAGAGGTCCGTGAGGGCAGAAGCGAGCTCGACGGGGTTCGACGCGGCCGACGCCGTGACCCTCCCGTCTCGGCTCCACGCCAGCTCGACCGCCACCCCCAGAGACGCAAGTTTCTTGCCGAGCTGTGCAATCGCCTCGGACGCGAGGTCGACGTACCTGACCCGCACCTCCTCATCCGTACGCGTGAGGATGAGAAGGATCCTGACGGAGGCCTTCGCGCTCGCCTCCCTAACCCTCAACTGCAGGTTGTCGTCCCCCGAGCGTGCGACTCTCTTCCACATGACGTCCTTGGCGTCGGACCCGGGCTGGTAGGGCTCGATGGAGTACAGCTCCTGCCCGGCCCCTCGCCCCCCGGTCGAGACCTCTCCCTGCACTATGGGCGAGACCGGCATAGGGGTGTCCGGCAACAAGAGCGACCTCGGGAGCGATTCCACGACCAATCCCGGCTCGGCCTCTTCCGTGTGCGTGAACAGCCCGAGGGCGTCGGCCGTCGTGACGGCTATCTTGGCCCCGCGGAAGACACCTGCGTATGCGGCCCTGAGGCTGAGCTCGGCCGCTCCATGGTCGAGCCTTCCCACCTCGCCCTCCAGGCCGATGGGAGGGACGAGCTTGACCGAGGAGACCCTCGCGAACTCCGAGCCCATCGCGGAGACCCGGAGCACGGCGGACCCTGTCTCCCTCTTGAAGACCCTCGTGCGCGCCGGCTCCACCGTGACGCCAGAGCCTCTGAGCGAGTACCTGAGCAGGACGAGCGAGATACCGGCCATCACCGCGAGCGAGAACGCGAGAGCGCCGGCGACAGCGGGTCCGGCCACGCCCACTATGAGGACCGTGATGGCGGTCGCCTTGAGGTAGTCTCTCCCACGCGCCGTCAGTGCTATCGCGGCGGACTCACCCTCCGTACTATCTCGTCGACCAGTTTTACCGTGTCGACCTGCTCCCCCGTAAGAAGCGAGGACTGGCTGAGCCTCAGCCGATGCGGATAGACGTAGGGCGCCATCTCCTTGACGTCGTCGGGGATGGCATAGTCCCTCCCCGAGAGATAGGCGCGCGCCCTGGAGCACCTGGCCAGCTGGATGACCGCCCTGGGGCTCGCTCCGAGCCCGATCCTGGGGTCGTTGCGCGTCTCGGAGGCCAGCCTCGCGATATAGTCGAGGACTTCATCGGACACCTTGACCTCGCGCACTCCATCGAATGCTGCCTGGATATCCTTCCGGCTGACCGCCTGCCGGACCTCGTCTCCTTCCAACGAGTCGATGTTCCTTCTGACTATCTCGAGCTCTGTCTGCAGCGGGAGGTAGCCCATCACTATCCTGACCATGAACCTGTCCAGCTGTCCCTCGGGCAGAGGATAGACCCCGCGGAACTCGACCGGATTCTGGGTGGCCACGACCATGTGGGGATGCGGGAGTTGCTCCGTGCGCCCCTCCACAGTGACCTGGCTCTCCTGCATCGACTCCAGCAGCGCGCTCTGGACCTTCGGAGGTGCGCGGTTTATCTCGTCGGCAAGCAGCACGTTCGTGAAGACGGGACCCTTCCGGAACTCGAGCTCTCTGTCCTTCATGTTGAAGACGAGCCCTCCGATAATGTCGAGCGGCAGCATGTCGGGGGTGAACTGGACCCGCTTGAACTCGAGGCCCAGAGACCTGGAGAAGGATTTGGCCAGCATCGTCTTGGAGACGCCCGGGACCCCCTCGAGGAGGGCGTGCCCCTCTGCTAGGAACGTCACCAGGAGGAGCTCTGTTTCCTTCTCCCTGCTCACGAGGACCCTGGCCACCTCCCCGACCACGGCGTCCAGTAGGACCTGCCTCAATCCCTCGACCTCCTCAGCGCAGACGTAAGCTCGGATATCACCGGGCCCGGGGCTCCCGAGCCGGGGAGCCCGCCGTACCTGTATCCCTCGTATGCCTGGAGTTCTCTGTCGATCTCGTTCCAGTCGAGCCCCGGCACCGCTTGCCTGGCCCTTGAGAGGCCCTCGCGGAGCGTGAACCCGGCGGGAAGGTCGGGAAACGTCGCCTTCAGCACCTCCCCAAGTGCAAAGAAGGAGTCGGCCTGGACCGACCTAGGGGGCTTCAGGAGGAGGACGAGCCCTGCCGCCAGCGAGGCGTAGACCAGCAGGTCAGCGGCGACGAGGGCCTGGGTCTCCATCTCAGCTCCCTCCGAAGACCGGGGTACTGTAGACCGTGACGTTGGCGTACGCGCCGTAGACCGAGAAACCCACCAGGTCAAGACCCTCGAGTGAGACCGCACTCTCCGGCTGGAACGACACCCACTGTTCCGTCCCTGGCCCCGACGAGCGCATGTCCGAGGCGGCAACCAGGACCGGGACCTGCCGCGCTGCGGTGCTCGAGCTGCCGTTCGAGCCGTACGAAAGGTCGAGGAACGCGGCGCTCGCCCCGAGCAGGGCCACCGGGGACCCGACCTCCAGCGTGCCGCGCGCCCACGCAGGCACGACGTCCGACTGGTTCGCAGGCAGGCTCAGGAACAACGTCTGATAGCTGTCGCCGGTTACGGCCAGCCGCAGCTGCGTGGTCATCCTCTGGTGCACCTGCACGGGGACGGAGACGTTCATCGGGAGGTCGAAGAACGTCACCGAGTAGTTCGACGGCGGCAGGCTCAGCTGAAGCCCACCGGTCGAGTTCGTCTTGTAGGCGACCGGATAGAGAGGAGCGGCCCCCGTCGGCACCACCGAGACCCCCACCCCGACGGCACGGAGCATAGCGTAGAGGCCGCCCGCAAGGTCCACGCTCGACGTGACCACGATCGAGAGGGTCCCCGATGTCGAGTTGTGTCCCTGTGTGGGCCCGGTCCCTGAGTTCGGGACGGTCGGCGACTCGACCCGGATCCCGAAGACCGGAGGTACAAGCGATTGGCTGACCAGCGCGATCCCGCCCGCCAAGACGATGAGGCAGAGTACAAGCGCGATCCCCTTCGTCGGCGTGCCCAAGGTCTCGTCTCGAAACGGGGCGTGAGCCGTTAAAGCCTTATCTGAAGCACGACGTCATGGCGTAGTGCGGGTTGCGTCCGACGGCGGGAAGGTCGAGATGCATCTGAGCCCCCAAGACTGTAAGAAGAGATAAATGGTCCGCACGTTGATTTTCTGAACATGAGCGGTCCATCTTACGCCACGGGAAGCGCGGTCTGGAGCGGCGGGCCCGCGATAGGCGTCTACCTGGCGCTCTATGGAGTGCTCGCAATAATCGTCGGAGCGGTCCTGGTCGGGCTGGAGGTCTGGGTCGGAGACACGATAAAGGGGCTCTCGGGTCTGGTCTTCGCCTCCCTGAAGCTGGGTTCCTTCAGCATACCCGACGCCCTGGAGGTGGTCACCATCCTCGTGATAGTGGTGGCGTATGCAGCCAAGGCACTTGGGCTCGTCATCTACAGGGCGGGGCACAGCTACGAACTTCACACCGACGGACTCTACGTCAACAAGGGCATCGCCAACCTCCAGAACACGTTCATATCGGCGATGGCCTTCTCGGATGCCAAGCTCATCAGGACGCTCGGCATGAGGATGGTCGGCAGGAGCCTGATCGTGATAGAGGCTAACGACGGCCGAAAATTCGAGATGAGGATGCTGAAGGACGGCGTGAACGTCCAGTCGCTTGTCAGGAGCAACCTCTCCCATCCTACGGTACGGGTCGAGAAATAGTCCGGCTCGGCGGCCGCGCCTCCCCCGTCTTGCCCCTACACGATGCTAGAGAGGAGGAAGACGTTGAACGTCACTATCAGGCCGACCGTGACAAGAGCCAGGCCTATCGTCGCCGGCTTGTTGACGAGGCTTCCCATGAACTTCATCTTGGACGTGTAGTATACCAGCGGAATCATGGGGAGCGGTATCATCAGGCTCAGGATCACCTGGCTGTAGACGAGCAGGTTCAGCAGGGGCAGCCCCAAAAGGATCGCCAGG
>CAZAMW010000028.1:0-10892 GCA_964486265.1 uncultured Nitrosopumilales archaeon
CCACCATAGCGGGCGGCACTGAATGGTCGGTGGTACCCGAGTCGTGCACGCTTCACCTGGAGAGAAGGACACTTCCCGGGGAGCGCAAAGGCGTGGCGAAGCGAGAAGTCCAGAAGTTGATTGATGACCTGTCGGCAGAAGACCCCGAATTCCACGCCACAGTAGCGGAGCTGTTCCGCCAGTCCGGGCTGGAGACATCTACCAAGGAGCCCATAGTCAAGTCACTCGGCTCGGCCTACCGGAGCGTGACGGGACGAAGGGCGAAGATGGTCGGCGTGCCATACTGGACGGATGCAGCGCTCCTCTCGGGAGAGGCGGGAATACCGACGTGTCTATTCGGTCCCGGTGACATCCGCCAGGCACACACGGCCGATGAATACGTAGACCTGAAGGACGTCGAGGATGCGACCCTGATCTTCGAGAGAGCTATCCGGGGCTTCTGTCTCTCAGATGTGAAATAGTTCGCCTTAGGAGACGGATAGCCCGAGGTTGCCGGACTGCCAGAAATCTGTGACGTCCCTGAGACCGATGCACGGACCATCATCGCAGTCTGCATTGAGCGCCTCTCTCTTTTTTCAGGTAACTGCCGGTACGGAGGACCATAGCAGGCCAGCTTTTTTGTCGAAGGATTTTTCGCGAGGATGGTTCAGAATTTCCATAAACGTGAAAACATTTAGAAGTGTGTGACCTCGGGATCTCTGTAAGAGGCAGAGCAGGTTACCGACCAGGGTGTAACGAAACTTGGAACTAGGGAAAAGTTATCGGGTCTTGGGCTTGCCTTCAGACGCCGACATGAGGGAGGTCAAGAACGCGTTCAAGCGACTTGCTCTCCAGTACCATCCTGACAGGAACAAGAGTCCCGAAGCAGCGCGGCTGTTCGCAGCGATAAACGAAGCCTACAACGAGATCCTGAGCTCGCAGGGCATCATCGGCACCTCGGAACGTGCTCACTACTACGAGGACATACTGGGCACTCAACGAGGCAGGCTAGCCTTCTCGATCATGGCGGATGAGAAGGAAGTCTATTATCACGCTTCAGCGCCCGAGTTCGAGAGCGCGCTGCGCAGGGAGTTCAATCAGGACACCGCCGTGGGCACCTTCTGCAAGATCGGGGGCAGGTGGTTCCAGGTCGACAGTAAGACCGGCTCGGCCTTCTCTTTCCTGGGGCGCTCCGGCAATCGCGGGAAGCTAATCGAGTGGTACAAGGCTTCAGACGGCAGCGACAGATGGAAGCCTGTAGAGTGGGAGGAATTCTTGTCCTATGTCCGCAGGTACGCCTCACAGACCGCCGCCCAAATAAGGCGCAACGAGCAATAGGCCCGCCAGGCTCTCCTTTGCGGCGTGACCTCGGAGCGAAGCCGTTTAACCTCTGCCGCTTCAACCCACTGGCATGAGCACGAGCCATTCAGGTGGCCAAGGACCTTACGCCGTCATCGCTACGTCGGCGGGCACCATCGTCACCGAACTTTCTCCCGCGTCGGCCCCGAAGACGGTGGCCAACTTTGTAAATCTCGCGAACGCCGGTTTCTTCAACGGACTTGTCTGGCACAGGATAGTCAGGGGGTTTGTGATACAAACCGGGGACCCTCTGACGAAGAACGGGGGCGGGGACCGTAGCCGTTGGGGAACGGGAGGCTCCAGTCAGACGGTGCCTCTCGAGATAAGCGGCCTCAAGAACGACAAGGGCACGCTAGGGATGGCAAGGTCGCAGGACCCCAACAGCGGCAGCTCTCAGTTCTACATCAACCTGGCAGATAACGACTTCCTCAACGGCCAGTACACAGTCTTCGGCAGGGTCGTATCCGGCCTCGAGGCGGCGCAGAAGATAAACAACATCGCTGTCGACCGCTCCGAGCAGCCGCTCGTCGCAGAGCAAGCATTGGTCACCAGCATCGCGATGCGGGATACGCCCTAGGGAGCTTACTTCACCCTTGCCTGCCAGCCATCTGGCGGTTACCGCGAGCACGACACCGGCCCAGTAGCCCGTGTGCGCTCCCACTCCGCCAATCCCATTCACCCACGTGTAGTAGCCAAGAGCGAGTACCAGACCGACGAACCCCGCGCCACCGCCGAGCGCGACCAGCAACCTACCCGTCGTGCGATGCCTCGCGAGAAGCGAGATGCCACCCAGAATCACCGTGACGTCTCCCAGCGAGACCAGCAGCGCGATGACGTACACCGCGAGCTCAGCGGAGGAATTGGCGGGCGACGGGATGCGGTCGAGTATCTCCTGTCGGAGCAAGGGAAGGATCCACAGGAACAGACTGTTCGTGGCGAACCCCCAGAATCGTCAGAGCCCCGTCCAGGACTGCTATCACTCCGCTTGCGGGCAGGATTGTGCGGCTTGGCATGGGTCGTCAGAGAGAAACTGCCCATTCAACAAGGACTCCGCGAAATTTCTCTAAAATCAACGGAGCCGGAAACAACGTCGCGACGGTGCTCAGACCCCGAACCTCTGCTTCATGAGCCGCCGGAAAACGCGTTTATCATACCGGTACTCTCTGTCGGTATCCAGTTCCTCGTAGAGCTCGCCGACCGAAGCCTTCCTGGAAAGCACCTTCGATATCCACGCAGAGACGCAGGCGGTATTCCTGAAAGGCACATCCATGACGTAGAATGGGTAGTCGACAGCCGAGGGCAGCACGCCGACGAATGGGAGAAACAGGCTCACGAACCTGGAGCCCCTTCTCAGCTCATTCTCGTAGCGTTCGAGGTCCTCTACTTCTTCGCTGTGTCCGCAGTAGAGGACGGTAGCCTCGTGGAGGTCAGACTCCGTGTAGTCCTCGTTCCAGATCTCTATGCGGTCCGACAGACCAAGCCTCTGCACCTCGCCGGCCGCCTTCTCCGCCCGGCCCTTGTGCAGCTCTATGCCGACGGCCTTCTTCACGCCGAACTCGACCACGGCGACCACGCAGAGCTGACCCCGTCCGCAACCCAGGTCAAAGAAGACATCTCGCTTCGACGCCCCCGCGAGACGCAGGAGCTTCCGGATGTGCCTCTTGCTCTGGTAGTCTTCCGGGCCCAGGCGTTGCATTGTGCGCGCCATCTCTCGTCACGAAATAAAGCATCTCATCGAGCGCGGAAGCCTGCCGGGACACGATTCACCGCAGCGTCTGCCGTCCGAGGTCGAGGACCCGCTCGGCGAGGGTAGTGAACATGGCAATGTCGGCTTCGGAGCTCCTTCTAGCCTCCGTCTTCCCCGGGTAAGTGTCGAAGAGAACATACTGAGCTCCCATCAAAGCCAGAGCCTCAATGTCACTGCGAATCTGGTCGAGCGTACCCTGGCCCGGAAAGCGCGTAGCCTCGTCCAGCCGCTCCTCGGTGACCTGCAGGTCGATTCTGGGACAGAAGGCGGGCACGCGCTTCCCTTCGGTATCAGCCAGCTGCTGCAACCTTGGGATGCCGTCCTCCTTCAGCCAGTGCAATCTGCTATGGATGGGATGCCAGGCGTCACCATACCTGACCGCCCGTCGTAGTGCCCGCTCGCTTGAACCGCCGACCCAGACCGGAGGATGCGGCCTTCTCGCTGGCGGGGGACCGGTCCAGACACCAGAGACGACATCCCTGACCCAGCAGTCCTTGATGACCGATAGATATTCGTCCGAGATTGCGCCCCGCTGCTCAAAGGGCACGCCTAGCGCTTGGAACTCACGCTTCGCCCACCCCGCGCCAACGCCGAAGATGAAGCGACCCCGGCTGAGCTGGTCGAGGTTGGCGGTGATCCTGGCCGTCAAAAGCGGATGGCGGTATGGAAGTATTGCGACCGTGGTGCCGAGCTCGACCTTCTGGGTGATACCAGCGAGCCATGCGACCGAAGTGAACGGCTCGTAGAATGGGGCCGGATAGCGCTCCTGGACGTCGCTCGTGATGGCGACGTGATCGGAGAGCATCACGAAATGGTACCCGAGGGATTCGGCTGTGGTGGCCCACTGTCGCAGTACTGCAGGGCTGGTCTCGGGACCGAAGTTCAGGATGTTAACGCCGAACTTCATCCTTACCGCGACTTTGTCGGCCATTATTAAGCGAGATTCAGGTTTGTGTAGACTTGACACAGAGAGACCGGGTCTGCTATAGGTTGTCTGAGGCCAGGGGAAGCAGAGACAATCGACGCGCGCTGCTGCAGCTCTACCAGACTTTCTCATCCAGGATGCGGGAATCGTAGTGATGGCGGTGGCCTTCTTCGCGGAGGTCAGGTATGCGCGTCGTTACCCACGTCGCTGTTGACGATGCGGGTGCTTCTGGGTCTTGGGATACTTGCGGTCTGAGTTCTGATTGTTGCGGCTTTCAGCGTGTTCATGACGTTTTCTGGGATCGTAGAATTCAACGCCGCCGAGAGAAATACAATCATTTGCACTCTTTACCGACCGCGCTGAAGGAATTGAGTCCAGACCATGGAAGTCCATGCGGACGGCCCCCCCGTACCGGCGCGAGGGGTGGCGGTGGCTATACTGAACCACATCCTGAACGAGGCGACACGCCGAGGCTACAGAAGGGTGAGTCTCGAGACCGGCTCGATGGCCGTCTTCGCCCCGCCCACAACCTGTACACCAAGTTCGGGTTCAGGAAGCGCGGTCCGTTCGCGGACTACCCCGAAGACCCAAACAGCATATTCGTGACGAAGGGGCTGTGACACGACTCTTGGGGACTGTCACGGTAACACAATGGTCATTGCCGTTCGTTTGAGCCGACCTATTTGTCGCAGGCTGGCTTACCTTGGTCCACTAGGGCAGGGAGAGGATGTACATCAGAAATGACATCATCCTCAAGCTCGTAGAGCACGACGAGCTGAACCAGAGCAAACTCATGAGCTGCTGCGGGTTCAACAATGTCAAGCACGAGGTGATAGTCGACGAGATGGTCGACAGGAGCCTAATCGTCAGAATCGAGGAAGCGTGGGGAGCCACGACACAGCGAAGGCATCACACGACTGACAGCCAAGCAATTCAGGGTCGCACCAAGAAGGCGGGACCACGGTCTACTTCGATGGGAGACCTTCGTCCGGTCGGAGTATGGCGAGGAGTCTCCAGGGCGCTGGTGACCGACGACGAAGCCCCTGGCTGGCATGAGAGAGCTGTATGACTGGGACTCGCGCAAGGACTCGTTCCTCCATCCTCCCCAACTGGAAGCCTGGAAGTTCATACGGATTTTGCTTAGCGAAGCCACGCCCGACTAGTCAGGTGCCGTCAGCCGGGTGCCCAGTTGTCAGAATCGTATTCCCGGTAGTTCAACAGCAGCTCCTCGCCGGCATCGATCGTCCGCGTAGCCACGAGACGGGCCGTCCGCCCGGTGAGGTCGATCTGGAACCTGACGTTCGGTGTGTCGCCGTGGTCCAGGAAGTTCGACCAGTAGTCACTGCTGCCCTCAGGTTCTTCGTCCCAGAAGAGGTGCTTCCCATCGGCAGTCCTCCCGACTATCATGGCCCACCTCCTCCACGGAGGGGATGCTGGGCTCGTGGTCAGTACGACGTCGTGAAACGACCTCAGGGGCTCGCCGGCTGCGAAACCCTTGAGTGCAAACACTCCCCTCCCGTGGGGGCACACTCTCACTTCGAGGATTCCGGCTAGCGACACGAAGAGCACTCCGACAGTCTAGCCCTCAGGCGACGCATGCTCAAGAATGACAATCCGGATCCCTTCTTCCCTCTCGTCATCAACTATGATCTTCCTCGCGTTGATCTCATGGACCTTTTCGTCCCCTTCTATAAGGTCCAGGCCCGGCTCGGTCTTCTGGGTGTTCAGGCTGGTCTGCAGCACGTCCAGCACGGGCTTCAGCAGGTTGTCCAGGTCCTTCTTCGCCCTTGTGTTGGTGGTCGCTTCGGTGCCCTTCCAGAGACAGAACTCTACGTCGATTCTCAGCGCCTTGTCCCTGAACTTCTCCCTAGCTGCGCCTATCTCGTCGCCATCTGAGGCCTGCAGGATTGCTTCATACAACTGCTTCTTGACGTTCTTGTGCCCCTTTCCGCTGCGCACAGTGTGAGGTTCGAAGGACTTCAGCTCCACCATGAAAAGGGGATTCTGATTCACCCTCCATAGTTGTACGTCCAGCTAGTTAAGTCGTAGCAGTTCTGAGATCGCCGTCGGGACCAGCTTCGGACGAACCAAGCGGCACAAATCTTTAGTATATGCGGGGGTTACGGGTCGCATGAAACCTCGGGTCGAAATAATCGGCAAGGGCAACGTTGGCAGTTCCATCCAGCGCGGGCTCGAAAGGGCCGGTTATCAGGTGAAGATGGTCGGCAACGACAGGAACGGAGTCAGGGAGACCGCCCGCTGGGCAGAAGTCATCATCCTCGCGGTGCCTTTCAACGCGCTAGGCGATGTCCTAGACGAGATAGGAGACGGAGCAAACGGCAAAGTGCTCGTCGATGCGACCAATGTCTACACCCCGGAGATGATGTCCGTCGTCGGCTCCAAGAGCGGCGCGGAGATACTGCAGGGTAAGGCTCCGGGCGCCAGGGTGGTGAAGGCTTTCAACTCACACTTTGCGAAGAACATGGAGACAGGGCACATAGCCGGTCAGCAGCTCTCATTCTTTATTGCTGGGGACGACAAAGAAGCGAAGGAGAAGGTCCTTGAGCTGGGCAGCGACCTCGGCTTCGACCCGGTGGACTGCGGTCCTCTGCAGAACGCCAAGCTTCTGGAGTCTCTCGGAAACTTCGGCATCAGCCTGGGATACGGCATGGGGATGGGACAGGACATCGGTTTCAAACTCGTCCGAGCGAAGCCCTGAGGCGCGGCCGACTGGAGCACCGGTTCACTTTTCGTTGATGAGAGAGTTCTGTGTTTGCCCTTCGCGGCCGACGATTTCCTCTTCGCCAGCTTCCCGACTTTTTTTGGGTCGCCATATGACGGCATTTTCGAGCGCCTCGGGATTTTACAGGTTCAGGTCCTTCACAGTCGCGAAATGTCCTTCTTCATCGCCGCAGCGAGATTGAACCAGGCCTGCGAGTCCTCCCTGGTGAGCTCCTTAGCCCTCGCTGCAATGTACCGTTGCGAGGGAACTTTCTCGGCCTCCTCGACCTGCGCGCCGTTGTAATCCAGACGCGAGGAATTCTTTCCTTCGGCGGCTATCTGGTAGACGAACTGGGAGTACTTTCCCGGCTCTGACACTCTCGTGCTGGTCCACATCAGCAGCTTCGGATACAACCTGACGACCTTCACCTTCGTGGTCTTGCTTGAGCCCAGCCCTGCGACGTCCGTCAGTATGACTGTAGCATCGTCGGTCCATTCCACCAGCCGGGTCCCGCGCATGCCTTCTAGAGCTATGTCGCCCGCGTCGTATTCTGTACACCATTCGTATGCCTGTGCAGCTGGGAAGGGAAACCGCTGGCTGAAGCCGAAGTGAACCGTGTAGCTGGGCATCGACAACACCCTCTTACGACCGGGTTTATCATCTTGGCTGTCGGGCCCTACCGAGTGATACTCACCAGGTCGGTGGAGCTCGACATCAGGCCGCTCCCCCCGTTCAGCTTCCGGCTTACGGTGAGAAAGCCCGCGAGATGGGACCTGTTCACTGCGGGCGAGGTCTTTGAGAATGATACCCTCTGGACCGGCATCCGCTTCCGGGGGACGCCCATCGGGTTGAAGGTCAGCTCGACGGGGACCGTGGGGAGACCGCTCCTTCGCGTCCGGGTCTACACGAGAAGAAAGCTCCCACAGAATACGGTCGAGCAGCTCCGCATCGCGCTTGCGGGCTGTCTGGGTGCCGAACAGGACCTTAGAGAGTTCTACAGGTTCGCGGAGCGGGACCCCATCCTCAAGCACGTCATAGAAGACCTCTACGGGATGCACGACACCCAGGCGGTCAGCCTCTTCAACTCGGTCATACTGAGCATCTGTCTCCAGATGGCGAGGCCGGCGAGGAGCATCGAGATGATGGGCGCCATCAACCGGAGATATGGCGACATGATAGAGTTCGACGGAAAGAAGGTCCTCCTGCAACCCACGGCCGACAGGATAGCGAGACTCGACCCCGATGTCTTCGCGGAGTGCAAGCTGGGATATCGCGCCAAATACACAATCGCGTCGGCGAAGATGATCGCCGCAGGTTTCCCTGACATGGACGAGATCATGAGCATGACGCCGGACGAGGCGAAGGAGAAGCTGATGGAACTCCCGGGAATCGGAGACTACGCCGCCGATATCATCAATCCTCATGGGGGCTTCCCGATCGACGCCTGGTCGGTGGACGTGTTCGGACTGCTCTTCTTCGGGAAGGAACCCGAGAACAGGAGGGACGCGATTGAGGAGGTCAAGAAAGAGGGCATCAGGCGCTGGGGCGCATGGAGTTGGATGGCGTTCTTCTACGTCGCCCAGGACCTTGGGAACCTATCAAAGCGCCTCGGCGTAGAGCTCAGATTGGAGTGAGCCAGGATTCGGCCTTGAGGTCGATCTTATGCGCAGTCTGTGTGCTCCCTCAGCTGCTTCGGCCGGACAAACCCGGTGCCGCAGCAGGTGCACCCGACGCCGAACGGCCCTCTGGCGCTTTGTCCTTACGTGGTCCGTCAGCTCGCTATCTTCCTTGAACTTCGTCTCGCAGCACTCGTACTTGGCCAAGTTTGAGAGACGTTCGGACCTGCTTACATGTCTCGTGATTCTTACGGATCTCTGCCGAATCTGAGCGCAGAGCCTGCAAGAATTAAAGAGGCCTCAGCGGAGAAAGCACCCGTGACGCTAGACCTCACCGCCGACGAGCTCCTCACCACAACGCGCGCCGTCAGGAGAAGGCTCGACCTTACGCGCCCCGTCGAGCGCGCTGTCATCGAGGAATGCATCACCGTAGCCCAGCAGGCGCCGAGCGGGTCGAACGCGCAGCCATGGCACTTCGTGGTCGTCACCGACCAGAGAAAGAGGTCGCAGCTCGCCGACCTTTACAGGAAGGGCAGTGATGCATACTTTACCAGAACCAACCCCGCATCGGTACAGTCGGGTGAAGATCCTGGACGCGAGGCCGAGAGGATGCGGCTGAGAGCATCCGCCAAGTTCCTGGCAGACCATATGCAGGGGGTGCCCGTTCACGTCATCCCCTGCTTCAGTGGGCGCACCGAAGGCCTGCCTGCGTACGTCCAGGCGGGGATGTGGGGCTCAATAGTCCCGGCGACGTGGAGCTTCATGCTCGCATTGAGGGCCCGTGGTCTCGGCTCGGCCTATACCACCTTCCATCTCAGTTTCGAGGAGGAGGCAGCCAAGCTACTCGACATACCGTTCACAGCGTTCACGCAAGCCGCCCTCGTCCCGGTGGCCTACAGCAGAGGCACGATATTCAAGCCGGGTCCCCGCAGAGACGTCTCCAGTGTGTTACACTGGGACGGTTGGTAAACAATGTTTGAATACAACGAGACCTGACTCGACCTCGATGACCAGGATGGAAGCTGATGCCGTCGTAGACTCGACTGTCAAATACTCCTATGGCACGTGGAGATTCCAGAAATCGTGGAAGAACCCGCTCCACATCGTCGATGCCGAAGGGTGCTACTTCTACGATACGGAGAACAAGAGATACCTAGACTTCTCATCGCAGCTCATCTGCGCGAACCTCGGCCACAAGAACAAAGCGGTCATCGAAGCCATCTGCGAACAGGCCAGGAAGCTCCCCTACATCAGCCCATCCTTCACCACCGACGTCAGAGGGAAGCTCGGCGAGCAGCTGCTGCAGGTCCTTCCTGGCGGACTTACGAAGTTCTTCTACTCGACCTCGGGCACAGAGGCGAACGAAGCGGCCATCAAGATAGCGCGGCTCTACACCGGCAAGTACAAGATAATATCGCGCTACCGCTCCTATCACGGCTCCACCGCTGGCTCTATCGCTGCGACCGGGGACGTGCGAAGACAGACGGTCGAACCAGCAGGCAAGATTGACGGGGTGATATTTGCCCCCGACGCAGACCCATACAGGAGCCCGTTCGGTGCAAAGACTCCCGGAGATTGCGCGAAGCTCTCAGCCGAGTACGTCGACTACATGATAAAGAACGAAGGCAATGTCGCAGCGATACTTGTCGAACCGGTAGCCGGCACCAACGGCGTCCTTGTACCACCTCCAGAGTACCTCCCGATGCTGAGGGAGATAGCGGACAAGCACGGCGTCCTGCTCATCACCGACGAAGTGATGGCCGGATGGGGCCGGACAGGAGAGTGGTTCTCGGTCAATCACTGGAAGGTGAAGCCGGACATACTGACGACAGCGAAGGGGATCACGGGAGCCTACATCCCACTAGGACTGACCGCGACCACGACCGAGATTGCGGACTATTTCGAAGACCACTACTTCGCGCACGGGCACACCTACGAAGCCCACCCTCTCACCCTGGCGCCTGCGATAGCTGCCATCGCCGAATACAGGCGCCTGGACCTCATCAACGAATCTAGGAGGAAAGGCGAGTACATGGGGAAGAAGCTTCAGGAGTTGAAGGAGAAGCATCGGTCGGTGGGCGACGTCAGGGGGCTGGGGTTATTCTGGGGGGTTGAGCTCGTCAGGGACCGAGAGACGAAAGAACCATTCTATAGCGCTGAGGACAAGCTCGCCGGGAAGCCTTCGCTGCTCGACAAGATAGCCGCGCAGATGATGAGCAACGGGGTGTATGCGATGCAGTGGCTCAGCCACTTCGTGCTTGGACCGCCGCTCATCGTATCGGAAGACCAGATCGACGAGGGAGTCGCCGCGATGGACCGTGCTCTTGAGCTCGCCGACAGGGAAGCACAAGATTCCTGATGACATGGACCGGATAGCGGGTCTACGGGGTCACTCTCAACCTTTTATCGTCGGTCCCGAATCACGAGACCAATGACCTCGCCAATGGACGGTAGGGTCGTCCTGGTCACGGGAGGGAACTCGGGAATCGGAAAAGCGGCGGCTATGTCCCTGGCCAAGATGGGTGCAGAAGTGACGCTGCTCTG